>JAVHXX010000118.1:0-6445 GCA_031119595.1 Patulibacter sp.
CCATCACGCCGGCGTTGTTCATCAGGAGGTCGAGCCGCTCGACCCGTCCCGCGATCTCGGACGCCGCGGCGGCCACACTGCCGAGGTCGCCGAGGTCGAGCTGCACCAGCGACGGTGCCGGACCGGAGGCGACGCGCGCCACCTCGTCGAGCGCCGGCCCGCCGCGATCGGGATTGCGGCACGCGAGCACCACCTGCGCGCCGCGCGCGGCCAAGGCCTTCGCGGACTCGAGGCCGAGCCCGATGTTCGCGCCGGTCACCACGGCGGCGCGGCCGTGCAGGTCTGGGATGTCGGCGGTGGTCCAGCGGGCCATGGTCGCTCCTTCGGGCGCACTCGGCGAGCGCGGGCGGCCCACGGTATCGCCGGCGCCGGATCGTGCGGCGAAGCACGCCGGACGCGCGTCGGCAAGAATCCCGCCCCGGCTGAGTCCGACCCGAGACGTGTCGGTGCGTCGGACCCGCCCGGCCAGGACTCCTTGACGACCACGAACCTCACCCCGCGGGTCACCCTGCTGCTCGCCGTCGCGAGTGCCGTGACGGCGGCGAACATCTACGTGAGCCAGCCGCTGCTCGCGACGATCGCGGGCTCGTTCGGCGTGCCCGAGTCGACGGTGGGGCTCGTGCCCACCGCGACCCAGATCGGATACGCCCTCGGGATCCTGCTGATCGTGCCCCTGGGCGACATCCGTAGCGCGCGCCGGCTCATCGCCGGCCTCGCGGTCGCGGCCGGCGCCGCGCTGCTCGCGGCCGCGGCGGCGCCCAACGTCGCGGTGCTCATCGTGATCAGCGCCCTCATCGGGATCGCGACGCCGATCCCGCAGCTGATCGTCCCGCTGGCCCTCGGCCTCGCGGACGAAGCCGACCAGGGCCGCATCATCGGCCGCATCCAATCCGGGCTGCTGATCGGCGTCCTGGGGTCGCGGCTCTACGCCGGCGCGCTCGCGAGCGCCGTCGACTGGCGCGCGGTCTACGTGGTGTCGGCGATCCTCACCCTCGGCGTCGCGGCGCTCGTCCTCCGTGCCATCCCCGAGCAGGCCCCGCGGGCGACGTCGAGCTACGGCGACCTCCTGCGATCGATGCGCGACCAGGTCCGGACGAGCCCGGTGGTCCGGCAGATCTGCCTCTCCGGTGGGCTCGTCGGGATCGCGTTCGGGTCGTTCTGGACCGTGCTCGTGTTCATGCTCCAGAGCGCCTACGGCTACGGACCCGCCGTCATCGGGTCGTTCGGGCTCGTCGCCGCGGCGAGCGCGATGTTCTCGCCGCGCGCCGGTCGTCTCGCGGACCGCCGAGGTGGAGCATTCGCGCTGCGCCTCACGATCGTGATGTCGATCGCGGGCTGGCTGCTCCTCGCTGGTGGGGAGCACTCGCTGGTGTGGGTCCTGCTCGGGGTGGTCGTGCTCGACCTCGGCGTGTGGGGGAACCAGGTCGTGAACCAGTTCGTCCTGCTGCGCTCGGCACCCGCGGAACGCAGCCGCCTCAACACCCTCTACTTCACGGCCCGGTTCGGCGGGATCGGTGCCGGGTCGGCGTTCGGGTCCGCGCTGTGGAGCGCCTCCGGCTGGGACGCCGTGGTCATGCTCGGCGTCGGCTCGTGCCTGGCCGGGTGGCTCGTCGCGGTCCGCGTGGTCGACCCGGCGGCGGAGGCCGGCGACCCGGCGGACGGGCCGACCGTCGCCGCCGTCCCGACCGGGTCGTGATCCGCCGACGAGGCGTGGGCCTCGTGGGCCGCTAGTTCGCGACCGAGCGGGTGGCGGCGATCGCCGCGCCCGCGTCGACCTTGCCGGTCAGCTTCAGGATGAGGTCCGCGATGAGCTTGGGGTCGTCCTGCATCGGCACGTGGCCGAGGCCCTTCATCGGGATGATCTCCGCGGCCGGCCACGCCTTCGCGTAACGGCCCGCGGCGCTGAGCGGCAGGACGGTGTCGCGGGTGCCCCAGAGGAACTGGCCCGCGGCGTCGTTCGGCGGGACGGCCAGGCCGTCGGTGCCGGAGATCGCATGGGCGAGCGTCTGCTCGAAGTTCGTGCCCACGACGCAGCCCTCGATGAGATCGAGGACGTACGGCGCGGTGAGCCGCTGTGGCTTGCCGACCATCGCCGCGGCGAAGAACATCCGGAGCGGGCGCAGCTTCACGAGCAGCGGTGCGATCGGCCAGATGACGCGCGACCCGTAGACCGCGGCGCGCAGGTTGACCTTCGTCAGCGACAGGTACCAGCCGAAGGTCTGGCCGGCGGGGGAGATGCCGTGGAAGCTGAGCACGCGGCCGCTGCCGAGCAGCTGCACCGACACGGCGCCGCCGAGGGAGTTCCCGGCGACGTGGAACTTCTCGATGCCGAGCGAGTCGAGGAGGTCGAGGATCGACTGGGCGAAGTGTTCGAGCGACGGCTCGGGGATGCCGAGGTGCACCGACTCGCCGAACCCGGGGAGGTCGATGGCGATGACGTCGTGGCGGGAGGCGAGCGCCGGGATGATCGGCTTCCAGTGCTTCCACGAACCCGCGATGCCGTGGATCAGGACGATCGGCGTCCCGCTGCCCTGGCGGTGGTAGTTGATCAGCGTCGACGGCGCGGCCATGGAGCCGCAGTCTAACCCTCCGGGCGCCCGGTGGTACGTCCGCGTTCCACCCCGCCGCTCGTGGGCGCGAGCGGGCGCACCGACCGTCCTAGGGTGGAGACATGAGCGCGCGGATCCAGGCGGACGGCGAGGCACCCGTGACGGTGTGGTGGGCATGGTGCTCACGGGCCCGGCCGCTCGACGAGGACTCGCTCTCGTCGCTGTCCCCGCGTGAGCGCGCGCGGGTCGACCGGCTCCATCGCGACGACGACCGGGAGCGTTCCGCGCTCGGCCGGGTCCTGCTCCGCGCGGCGCTCGGCCGCCGCCTCGGCGTCGACCCCGGGTCGGTCGAGCTCGACTGGGAACACGGCCCGTCGCTCGATCCGCGCCACGGCGTGTGGGCGTCGATGGCCCACAGCCGCGACGGCGTCACCGTCGCCGTCAGCACCGCGGGCCCGGTCGGCGTCGACCTCGAGTCGTTCGAGCGGGCGCACGACCTCCATCGCCAGGTGCGCGAGCGGGTCTTCACGCAGCGCGAGCGCGACGACCTCGCGGCGCTGCCGCAGGAGCGGCGCGGAGTGGCGGCGGTCGAACTCTGGACGGTGAAGGAAGCGGTGCTCAAGGCGGCCGGCGGCCGCCTCGTGCATCCCCCGGCATCCGTCGAGGTGCACCGCAACGGCGGGCCGCCGCGGCTGGTCGGCTTCGAGCAGCGCAGAGATCTCATCGACGGCGCGCGGCTCTCGGTGCTCCAGCCGCCGAAGGGCGCGGATCCCGGGTACGTGGCGACGGTCGCGGTGATCGGGGCGGCGGGTGACGGCGACTTCGAGGTCGCCTCCTACGACGGCGCCGCCCTGCTTCGCTGAACGCGCCTCAGCCGCAGAAACCGAACAACTGTCTGGCATTTGGGCGGCGCGTGTCGCGGCGCACTTGCGTCGAGGTATCAGGTGTGTAACTTACGTTCGCGTAACCACCGTCTCGTGCCTCGTCCCGGGCGCCCGAGGATCTCCGTGTCTCTGCTTCACCACGCCGTCTCACCCATCTCCGCGCTCGCGGCCGACACGCCTGCCCAGGGCGGAGGTGCCCCGCTCGGTCAGCTGGCGATCATCAGCATCGTCCTCACGACGCTGACCGTCCTCGTGCTGCGCCTCTTCTACGCGTATCGCGCCGGAGGCGCGCCGCGGTTCCGGGCGTTCACGGGCCGCGTCGAGAAGCTCGTCGGCCTCCCCGGGTGGGCCGCGGTGCCCGGCGCGGGCGCCGTGATCGCGGCGACGATCATCATCCTCGGCGCCACCTGGGACATCGGCCTCCACATCGACAAGGGCCGCGACAACGGCCCGCTCGGCACGGTCGCCCACTACCCGCTGCTGCTCGGCCTGTACGCCGGGTTCGTCTTCGGGATCCTCGCCATCGGCATGGGCCCACGCAACCCGAAGCGCACGAGCTCGGTCGCGTTCCACGTGGCCGGCCTCGGCTACGTCCCGGCGGCGGCGCTGCTCATGGTCGCCGGCGGCACGTTCGGCATGGCGGCGTTCCCGCTCGACGACGTCTGGCACCGCATCTTCGGCCAGGACGTGACCCTCTGGGGCCCGACGCACGTGATGATCATCGGCGGCACGCTCACCGTCGGCCTCGGCGGCGTCCTGCTGCTGATCGAGGGCGCGCGTGCCGCCGGCCGGGATCCGTTCCGCGGCAAGGGCCTCATCCGCCGGCCGCTGCCCGCTCTGCTCGCCGGCGTCTGCCTCTACCTGTGGGCGGCGACCACGCACGAGTTCAACTGGGGCGTGCCGCAGTACCGCGAGGTCTGGCAGCCGCTTCTCCTCGCCTTCGGCTCCGGCCAGGCCTTCGTGCTCGCTCGTCTGCTCGCCGGTCGCGGCGGTGCGCTCGCGGCGTTCGCGGTGTGGGCCCCGGTGCAGCTGTTCATGTCGCTCGTGATCGGCGGCCCGCTGCACGTGACGATGCCGGCCGCCCCGCTCTTCATCGTCGAGGCGCTCGTGATCGAGGCGCTCGCCCTCCGCGGTGATCCGCGTCGCCCGACGCTCTACGGCGCGATCGCGGGCGTCGGCGTCGGCACGATCGGGTTCGCGGCCGAGTACGGCTGGTCGCAGCTCGTGATGCCACTGCCGTGGACCCCGGCGCTGCTGTCCGAAGGCGTGCCGATCGCGATCCTCGCGGGCATCGCCGGCGGCACCCTCGGCGCGCTCATGGCGCAGGCGCTCCTCGGCACGCTTCCGGCGGGTCGTCGCCCGTTGTGGGCGGCCATCGCCGCGGCGGTCCTGTTCGTCGGCCTCGGCTATGACGCCGCCGATACCAACGCCCCCGCCGGCCGCACCGCCACGCTCACGCTGAGCAACGTGCGCCTGGGGCACGAGCCGAACCACGCTGGTCTGCACCGCATCGGCGACCTCTCGGTGCGCTTCTCCGACACCGCCCTCGAGCACGACGCGAACTGGGTCTACGCGATGGGGTGGCAGGGTGGTGGCAGCTACCGCAACCGCCTCGTGCAGCAGGCCGACGGCTCCTGGAGGACGACCCAGCCCGTGCCGCTCGACGGCAAGTGGAAGACCATGGTGCGCGTGCACAAGGGCCGCACGATGCTGTCGGTGCCGATCCGCTACCCCGCCGACCCTGCAATCGGCTTCACCGGCTTTCCCGAACGTGGCACGGTCACGCGTGCGATGGTGGGCGACGTGACGATCATGCAGCTCGAGCGCAAGAAGGATGCACCGCTGTGGGCCTGGAAGCCCGCGACGATGCTCGTGCTCAGCCTGAACTTCCTCATGGCGATCCTCATGGGTGCCGTGTGCGTTCGCCTCGGCCGGATGGTCGGCCGCCCGCCGACAGCCCGCGCGCCGCGTGGCCTGATCCTCGCCGGCACGGATGCCGTCACCACCACCCTCGGCCACGTGAGTCGCCGCGCAGGCGTGCACGCCGGCACCACGTGATGCAGACGGCCGCCCCCAACCACCACCGGGAGACGCGATGAGCGACGTCCTGATCGTGATCGTCGGAGCGCTCAGTCTCGTGCTGGCGCTCAACGCGCGCGCCCCTCGCCGGTCGCTGCAGCTGATCATCCCGAGTTGGTTCGCGGCCTACCTCGTCGTCGAGCTCGCGATCCACCTGTCGGTGATCGGCGGCGCGCTCATCGCGCTGCTGGCGCTCGCCGGCGGTGGGCTCGGCACCACCGGTGTGGTCGGGCTGGTCCTCTGGGCGCTCGCGACCGCGATCGTGATCCCCTTCGGCCTGTCGACGATGCGCACCCGCCTCGACGTGCAGGGTCGTCCGGACGACTTCGAAGCCGGCAACCTCGACGCCGGCGGGCCGACGCTCCCGTGGTGGCTGTTCGTGGTGCCCGTCCTCATGTGGTGGCGCCCCGGCGTGACGACCACCCGCGGGATCGTGTTCGCGGAGTACGGCAAGAAGAAGGTCAAGCTCGACCTCGCCCGTCCCAAGGGCTTCGAGGACGGCCCGCTGCTGCCGGCCGTGATCAACGTGCACGGCGGCGTGTGGATGTTCGGGTCGCGGCTCGAGCAGGGCCAGCCGCTCATGAACCATCTCGCCGCCAACGGCTGGGCCACGTTCAACATCGACTACCGCCTCAGCCCGCGCGCCACCATGCCGGACCACATCGTCGACGTGAAGCGCGCGATCGCGTATGTGCGCGAGCACGCCGCGGAGCTCCACGTCGACCCGGACTTCATCGCCATCACGGGTGGTTCCGCCGGCGGGCACCTCGCCACGCTCGCTGCGCTCACCCCCGACGACCCCTCGTTCCAGCCGGGCTTCGAGGATGCCGACACGTCCGTCGACGTGGCCGTGCCGTTCTACGGCGCGTACGACCTCGTCGACGATGCCGGGAAGGCCGAGCCCGCCCTGCGCTACCTCGTCGAGAAGTACGT
>JAVHXX010000118.1:6455-7468 GCA_031119595.1 Patulibacter sp.
GTACAGGAGTTGCGGGCCGTCAGCCACGAGCCGGTGCTGTACGCCGAGATGGCAGGGGGCCAGCACGCCTTCGACTGCCTCCCGACGCGGCGCTCGGCCCCGGTGATCCGCGCGATCGAGCGCTTCCTGGCGGCGAGCTACGCCACGAGGCACCAGTCCGCGGCGGCCACCGAGGCCGCAGCGGAGGACGCGCTCACCTCCTGATCGGTCATCGGTCGCCTTCCGCGGCCCAGCCGTCTATTCTCAGGGGCGACGGTCGAGCCTTCACTCGCCCGTCGCCTTCATTCCTCTCGTGCCGAGATCCCATCAGGACATCCAGCCCGCGCAGGCGCACCCCTGCGTTGCTTCGACCGCGTCGATCGCGCGGTACCTGCTCGCGATCTTCGAGGTCGACCGTGATGAGCCGCGCCTCACGGCGACGGCCGTCGCACGCAAGCTCGAGGTCAGCACGCCCTCCGCACACGAGATGATCGGCCGGCTCGAGTCGCTCGGCCTCGTCGAGCGTCATCCGCTGCGGCTCACCGCCGACGGCATGAGCACCGCGCTCGTCCTCAGCACGCGCCGCCGCGCGGCCCGTCGCCTCGCCCACGACGTCCTCGGCCTCGACGACGAAGCCGCCGACGAAGAGGCGCACTCGCTCGCCGCCACCCTGTCGCCGATCCTTGGCCGCCGGCTCACCGACTGGGCCAACAAGCAGCCGCACGAGGCGCACGATCGCACCCCCGCGGTGCCGATCGAGCGCCGCGAGATCGCCTGAGCACCCGCCGCTGACCGTCCGGCCAGCGCAGGACGTGCGTCCGGCGCGAAGGCCCGCGCGCGTCGGCAGGCTGGTGGCGCCGCCGCACCACCAGTCGCACCAGCGCTCCGTCAGGAGCGCAGCACCAGCGTCTTCGTGGTGGTCGTGCCGTCCGCCTTCGTGATGGTGATCGGCTCAGCGGCCGACGACCACGTCGTCATCGCCGCGGTGACCCCGATCTGCGCGGAGGCGGTGGCGCCGACCGAGAAGGAGAGGG
>JAVHXX010000118.1:7478-10258 GCA_031119595.1 Patulibacter sp.
AGCGCAGCACCAGCGTCTTCGTGGTGGTCGTGGCGTCCGCGGCGTTGATCGTCACCACGACGCTGAGCTTGCCCAGCTTCTTCAGGAGTGCTCTGGCGGCGGCGGTGAGCTTCAGGTCGACCGTCTTCGTCTTCGCGGTCACCTTCACCGTCTTCGTGGCGACGAGGGTGGCGATGGCCTTCTTGGCCTTCGCGGTCAACGCGACCTTCGACTTCGACGTGACCGAGATCTTCACCGAGGTCGCGGTGAGCGAGCCGAGCGACAGCGAGAGCGTCGTGCCCTTGCCCTTGGTCTTCACGCCGGTCGCCGACGGCAGCTTCGTGGGCGTGGGCGTCGGGATGGGCGTCGGTGCCGGCACGACGACCGGGGTCGGCGTGGGCGCCGCACCCGGCGCAGGGGTCGGCTCCGGGATGGGCGTCGGCGTCGGAACCGGCGTGTCGCCCACACCGGCCACGGTCACCGTGAACGGCAGCGCGATCGAGCGGCCCGGCAGGTCGTTCTGCGTGCCACCGGAGACGCACGATGTGCCCGTGAGCAACCGCAGCGTGTGGTCGCCGGCCGCGATATCGGCCGGCAGGGCGATCGACCCTGCGCCGTCACCGGCCGCGTCGGTCGTGATGCACTGGACGATGTCGCCCGTGTCGATCTTCACGCCGACCTTCTGGCCGGCAGTCGCGTCCCCGCGCACGAAGCCGGCGAGGCTGAAGCCGAGCGAATCGCCGCCCTTGACGGTCGTCGGGGTGGTGATCGTGGCGACGGGCGCGGCGATGGTCTTCAGCGACAGCGCGACCGTCAGGGTCGCCGAGACGAACGTGACCAGGTGCTGGCCCAGCGCGGTGCCCGTCGGCACGGTGACCGTGCCCGAGAGCGTGCCCGTGGTCGAGGCAGCCAGCGGGGCTCCGATCGTGGTGCCGTCGAGCTTCACGGCGACGGACTCACTGTTGCCGAAGCCCGCACCCGTGATCGGCACCGTGCCACCGGCGGCGGCCTGCTTGAAGGTGCTCTGCGCGTAGGCGGCGTCGGCGCTCAGCGTGAACGCGTTCGCGAGCGGGACGAACCGGTTCACCGGGTCGACGAGCGCGCCCATCGGCACGCAGTTGGCCCCGGCGACGACGAACAGGGTCTGGGGACCGGTGCCGGTCGGCACGCCCGAGAGCGTGGTGTGGCCGGAGCTGTCCGCGGTCTCGCAGTCGAGGACGGTGCTGCCCTGGACCAGCGCCACCTTCTGCCCGGCGCCGGTGATGCCGACGAAGCCGGTGGCGTCGACGACGACGGGGTCACCGGGGCGGGTGCTCTGGCTCGTGACGCGCGTGGCGGCGCTCGCGACCCGCGTGATCGCCACGCCGTGGGTCACGTTCGTCGTGGCGAACGTGAGCGTGCCGCCGGTCGTGCCCGTGGGCAGGGTGACGTTCGCCGAGAACGCGCCGGAGGCATCGGTGGTGAGCGACCCGCCCGAGGTGTTCGTGGCCGTGAGCGTCGCACCCCCGAGCTTCACCGCGACGGGCGCGCCGGGGTCGTAGCCGAGGCCGTTCGCGGTGGCGACGTCCGCGGCGCTCGTGAACACGGTGCCGGCGTGGAACGCGTCGCCGGTGAAGCCGACCGTGAGCGGATCGGCCGCGGTGATCGCCGCGGTCACGGTGATCGGCGAGGTGACGTTCTTGTCGCCGTTGAGGTTCTGGCCGGTCGAGCTGAACGCGCCCGAGAGGAAGCGGATCCAGTGCTTGCCGGCGAGCGAGCCGACGCCCGGGCCGACCTTGTCGATGTTCGCGGGGAGGTCGACCCACCCGGCGACGGTGCCGTCGGGGTTGACCTTCCATGCCGCCACGTCGGGCTCGTCGGCGATCACCCATCGGTCGGCGTCGTCCTCGTCCGGGGTAGCACCGTTCATCGGGCCGTAGTCCGTGAAGGTGTCGTCGTCGTCGAACTTCAGCGCGAAGATCGGCAGGCCCGAGCCGGTGTTGCCACCGGTGGCGGAGGCGGCATCGGGACGCACGCCCACGAACCCGGTGCCCGTGAAGGTCATGCGCTGCGTGCTGGTCGAGCCCGCGGCGACGGTGTCCGTGCTGAAGGTGACGGTCGCCTTGCCGTTCGGGGAGGCGGCGTTGCCCGCCGTGTACGTGACCGGCGCGGCGGCGGCCAGGGCCGGGGCGACGAGCGCGCTCGCGACGGCGAGCGTGGCGGCCCGGGTCGAGGCGCTGCCCGCGAAGGCGTGGATGAGGCGTTTCATGGGAATCCTGGAAGGACGGGGAGGAGGTGGAAGCGGAGTGGCCGGGACCGGTCGGCGGCCGGTTCCGGGGCTGTGGCCCGGAACGGCCGCAGCCCCGACCGGGCGGAGCCGGAGCGCCGCAGTGGCGTTCGGGCCCACCCGGCCGGGGCGTGCGAGGGGCGGCGTGCTACCGCTTGCGGGCCAGCTTCGCCTTGATCGTGCTCTGCGAATGGAGCGCGCTGCTGGCCTTCGGCGTGAACTTCACGGTCAGCGTGCCCGAGAGCGACTTCTGCTTGAGCTTGGTCGTGCCGTAGGCGGTCTTCTTCACGCTGAAGGAGATCGTGCCCGCCTTCGTCGCGGTGCCGGAGCCCTGCGCGATGGTGCGCCCGCCCGCCGTGAGCGTCGCGGTCAGCGTGCCGGCCGCCGGCGCGTCGACCTTCACTTTCTCACCGACCAGCTTGAGCGAGGTGAGCGAGATCGACAGCTCGCCGAGGCCCGTGCCGTCGGCGCCCGCCGGACCGACCGGGCCCGGGGCGCCCGCGGCGCCGGTCGCGCCCGTGGCACCGGCCACGCC
>JAVHXX010000119.1 GCA_031119595.1 Patulibacter sp.
GTCGGGGACGACCCGGAGACCACCCATCGTCGTGATCGGATCGAGCGCGGGCCCGACGGTGACGACCTCGTGCGGTCTACCGGTGAAGCGGCCCGTGCGCAGCTCGGCGAGCAGGTGGCCGGGCTCCCAGTCCGCGAGGGTGTCGTAGACGGCGACATGGATCCGGTGATTGGACAGCATGTTGTCATCATGACTGCATGCTGCGCCTGGGTGGCGGGGCGGTGCGCCCGGTCGGTGGTGGTGGCGCCGCCCCTCCGTGGGCGTCGCCACCACCGGGGCCGGACCTCAGCCGAGGTTGCGCGTCTGCACCCGCCAGCCCGGCAGGCTGCACAGCGTGCAGGAGCCGATGAAGAGCTGACTCGCGGCCGCGTTGCCGTTGATCCGCCAGATCACCCAGTTCGTGAGCACCTGCGCGTACTGGCCGCCGTTGGCGTTGAAGTAGGTGCCGAAGTGGCCGAGACCGTCCTGGGCGACGACCGCCGGGATGCTCGCCTTCAGGTGGTTGAAGTCGTAGAGGCCGTTCTGGAACGCGACGTCACCGGAGCCACCGAGCGTGTAGAGGATCGGGGCGTTGATCGCGTCGAGCTGCGTCTGGTCACGCGACAGCTGCCCGCTGTTCATGATCCCGACGGCCCCGACCTCGGCGTGCTTCGCCGCGAACTGGTACGCCTCGAGCCCGCCACAGGAGTGTCCGGCGACGGCGACCTTCGCCGTGTTGAACCGGCCCTGCCACGCACCGCCGGCCTTTACGTTCTGCGCCTTGACCCAGTCGAGGGCGTTGTCCATGTAGCCCACGTTCGTGGTGCCCAGCTGGTACGGGCCACCGCTCGCGACCACGATGATGCCGTGCGAGGCGATCTCGGACAGGAAGTCCTTGTAGATCAGGCCGTTGGCGAAGCACGCACCCTCGCCCCAGAACAGCACCGGCAGCGGGCCGGCGGGTGCGTTCGTGGGGGAGTAGACCGTGTGGTTCTTCAGGTCGGCGGGCTCCTGCCACTTCGTGCCGTACGGGCCCGTCGTGGCGAGCGCCGGCGAGGCGAAGATCGCGACGCACGATGCGGCGAGCGCGAAGGAGAGGGCGACGAGACGCCGGATCCGCTGACGCGGACCCTGACGGAGAGCGAGGTGATGCATGACGTTCGCCGGGGCCGGGGGACATGGAGGTCCGACCACCGGGAGAACCAGACTACAAAGCGTTTCTCAAAAGCACCAGCGATCTCCGCGAGCGCCGCTCACCTCGTCGGGAACAACCCCGGCCGGAACGACGAAACCCCGGCCGCAGCGCGCTCCGCGCCGCGACCGGGGTCACGAGGATCGGGGGCAGCGCTCGCGCGCCACCTCAGCCGGTCGCTACGGGAGCGACGGCACCGAGCTGCAGTTCGACGACGTCGCGACGCCCTTCAGCCGGTCGAGGATCCAGTTCTGCGCGCCGGAGCTGTCGACGACGCTCGGCCCGAGGTGGTTGAGCGCGGTGCCGTAGGTGTCCACGTACTGGCGGACCGGGACGTAGGTCACGTTCGCGCCGAGGCCGCACCAGTCGGTGGCGAGCTGCTTGACCTGGCCGTGCGTGACGATGTCGTCGCGGGTGCCCGTCGTGATGCGCACCGGCACGGTCGGCTTGAGCCGACCGATCCGCTGGGCGTCGACGACGGCCTGCGCGGCCGGGTTCTCGGCGACGATCTGCGAGATCGACTTGCCGGAGGTCGTCCACGAGCTCGTCTTCTGGAACCCGTAGGCGGCGATCGAGTCGGCGACGCACTGGCCGGAGATCTTGTTCAGCGCGGCCTTGCCCGCGGCGTTCGTGTTGGCGTCGAGGATCGACTGCAGCTGCGGGTAGGTCTGGAGGAACCCATTGACCGCGTACCCGATGACCGCCGTGAGGTCGGTGCCGTCGGCGGTCTTCATGACCGCGCCGAGGTCGGCCGGCGGGGCACCCGCGTAGGCGCCCTTGAGGTTGACGTCCGGGGCGTAAGTCGGCTGGAGCTCGGCCGCGGCCGCGGACGCGCCGCCGCCCTGCGAGTAGCCGAACGTCGCCACGGGCGACGCCGTGGTGACGGAGGCGCCGGTCACGCGCGTGGCAGCGCGGGCGGCATCGAGGACGGCGTGGGCCTCGTCGACCCGGTTGACATAGGTGTGGATGCGGTCGGTGGTGCCGAGACCGATGTAGTCGGTGACGACGACCGCGACGCCCTTGTTGACCAGCGAGGCGATGTTCGGGACCTCGTAGGAGATGTTCGTCGATCCGAACGCGCCGCCGACGGCGTTCTGCAGGCCGAACGACGGGGCGCAGAGGTCGCCCTGGCCCTGGGTGCCCTCGGCGTACGAGACGAGCGGGCGCGGACCGGTTCCGGACCACTTCGCGCTGGGCTCGATGTAGGTGCCGGTGACCGCGACGGGGTTGCCGTTCGTGTCGATCGACTTGTACATGATCCGGGTCGCGTTGCCGGAGGGCGTCGAGATGTTGACGCCGAGCTTCATCGACTCGCTGCGCACGAGCGCGCCGTTGTCGGACGGGAGCGTCGCGGGCGGCGTGTAGAACGCGGGCACGCCGGCGAGGGCGGACTGCGCGGGGCCGGCGACGACGGCGGCGGTGAGCAGCAGCGCACCGGCTCCGGTCTTCGCGACCGCGCGGAGGCGGGGAGAGCGATCCATGGGGACTTCCTCGAGTTGAGGCCGGGGACAGGGTTGGGACACGGCGACCGTGATGGTCGTCACGGACAGAGCGTCGCACGTCGCCTGACGCGATGCAACGCCGCGACTGCAGTCGCATTCACCTCGTCCCCCGGGCGCGGGTGGGCGCGCGAGATAGCGCACACCGGTGGAGTGCCACGCGTCACACGTGTACATTCCGTTCTTCGTGCCGCGAGTCCCAACGCACTGGAGCGAGAATGACGAACGTCCAATTCGGTACCGGAGCCACCTTGGCCGGTCCCGGTACCCCGATGACGGCCGAATGGGCCAAGTGGATCGCGACGAACGCGCTCGCTGGCGTCAACGGTGAAGCCCTCGCCAAGTCGATGATGGAGGCCGGCTTCACGCAGGAGGTCGCCGTCCGCGAGGTCAACAACGCCCTCACGCACCCCTACCTCGAGGCGGCCGCGCAGCTCGGCGTCGGTCAGAACGGCGTTCCGGCTCCGGCCAGCAGCGGCACCAAGGCCGACAAGTTCGAGTGGTTCCTCGACAACGAGCGCCGCCTGAACCGCATGTCATCGCAGTACGGCGAGGTGCCGCGCGTGCACAAGCCGTCGCGTCAGGAGTTCCTCGACAACTTCTACTCCCAGAACCGTCCGGTCGTGATCACCGGTGCGCTCGACGACTGGGACGCCATCAAGAAGTGGAACGGCGACTACCTCAAGGAGAAGTGCGGCGACAAGGTCGTCGAGGTCCAGGCGAACCGCAACTCCGACGCCAACTACGAGATGAACGCCGTCAAGCACAAGAAGGAGATGAAGTTCGCCGAGATCGTCGACATCATCGAGAGCGGTGTCGAGACGAACGACTGGTACATCACCGCGAACAACTCGGGCAAGAACAAGGCCGCACTGATCGACCTCTGGGACGACATCACCTTCCCGGAGTACCTCGATCCGAACCACGTCAACGGCAACGGCTTCTTCTGGTACGGCCCGGCGGGAACGGTCACGCCGATCCACCACGACCTCACCAACAACTTCATGGCGCAGGTGCGCGGCAGCAAGCGCGTGAAGATCATCGCGCCGAGCGACTCGCCGTTCGTCTACAACGACCGCCACTGCTTCTCTCCGGTGGACCTCGAGAACATCGATCTCGAGAAGTTCCCGGACATGGCCAAGGTCAACGTCTTCGACGTCGACATCCACCCGGGCGACCTGTTCTTCCTGCCGGTCGGCTGGTGGCATCACGTCCGCGGCCTCGAGCTGTCGATCACGATGACGTTCACGAACTTCGTCTACGACAACGACTTCTTCAGCGGCTACTCCACGTTCGACACGATCAGCTAGCACCGGTCACGCGGCGCGTCTCGCGCCGCCCGGTCATGGTGTCCCGCAGGCCTCGGCATCCGCCGGGGCCTGCGGCGTTTCCGGGTCTTGCTTCACCGCCGACGATCCGCCGGCGATGCGTTCGGCTCAGGCGGCGGCCCAGTGCCGCTGGCGCTCGGCGATCGTCTCGAGATATCCCGCGAACGCGGCGTCGACGCGATCACGCCCGTCGGGGTTCGCCAGCCAATCCATCATGAGCCCGCGGGTGACCGCGACGAGGAACGTGACCGTGGTGTCGAGCTCGTCGGCGGGACAGCCCGCCGCCGCGATGATCGCGCCGACGGTGTCGAACCACGCGCCGTACATGCCGTCGATGAAGTCCTCGTACCGCTCGGGCTGGTGGAGCGCGAGGCCGTAGATCTCGAACGACAGCCGGACACCGGAGCGGTAGTCCGGGCGCTTCCATGCCTCCCAGTACGCGGCCATGACGGCGGCGCCGTCGACGCGGTCCGGGAGGGCGTCGCGCATCGACACCGGGAGCGCCTGCGTCCGCAGACGGCCCATCACCGCGACGATGACGCCCTCCTTCGACCCGAAGTGTTTGATCAACGTGGCGTGCGAGACGCCGACGGCATCGGCGAGCGGGCGCAACGAGAGGTCCGCGACGCCGTGGTCGAGGACATATCGCGTGACCGCGGCGAGGATCTCCTCGCGCCGGCCGTCGTACCGCAGGCTGCGTCCGTCGATTCGCTGGGTGCCGGCCTCCATCGACGAGCGACGCTACCGGTCGGCCGCGGCGGCAACGGCGGGCGGGGTCGCCTGCGCCTCGGCCACCCCGGCGGCGTCCAGGCCGCCGACGTTCGTGATGACGCTGAGCAGGAGGTCGGTCGTCGTCTCGGCGAGCTCCGCGAGTTCACCGTGCTGCGCCGTGCGGCGCGTGACGAGTTCGACGACGCTCCCGAGGATCGCGACCGCGACGGGGAGGGGAAGCGGACGCATCGGCACGTCCGGGAACCGCTCGCGGCCCTCGTCGACGAGGTCGACCACGATCGACGCGATCCGGGCGAGCGACCGATCCCGGGCTTTCCGGGCGACGTCGCTGAGCGTGGCGAGCTCGACGACCGCCGCGTGCGTGAGGAGAGGTTCGACGACGAGCAGCCCGAGGATCCGTTCGCACGCGCGGCGCGTCACCTCGGCGGGCGTGCCGTCGAAGCGGACCGCCTCGCGCAGGCCGAGTTCGACGCGCTCCACGAGCACGGCGTGGACCTCGAGGAAGCAGGCTTCCTTGTTGGCGAACTCGGCGTAGAAGGTGCGCAGGGAGACCCGGCCCCGCTTGGCGACGTCGGGGAGGTGCGTGCGCCGGTAGCCGCGCTCGGCGACGAGCTCGGCCATGGCGACGTGGATCCGGTGCCGGGCGGCCTCGCGATCGTGGACGGGGCTCAGCTGTGGCATCGGTGTCAGGTGATCGGACGGCGCCGCACCGGTTCCCGGTGAACGTACGAACGGCGTCGTCCCGCGCACCAAACTAGAGTAACCACACGGTGCGCGCAAGCGGTGCGGGTCCCGCGGTTAGCATCGATCCGGTGAGCACGACGATCGACCGCGCCCAGGCCTGGACCCTCCTCACGGAGTGGGTGGAGTCGAGCAGTCTGCGTCGGCACTGCCTCGCGGTCGAGGCCTCGATGCGGGCCGTGGCCCGCGAGCGCGGCGAGGACGAGGAGCTGTGGGGCGTGACCGGCCTGCTTCACGACCTCGATTATGAGCGCTTCCCGGATCTCGAGACCGGGCACCCACGGATGGCGCTCGCGGCCCTGGAGGAGCTGGACGCCGATCCGCTCCTGCTGAACGCGATCGCCGCCCACGCGCCGTACACCGGAGCGGTGCCGGAATCCGACATGGCGCGGGCGCTGCTCGCGGTCGACGAGCTCTCCGGGTTCGTGCTCGCGGTCGCGTATGTCCGACCGCAGGGCATCCACGGGATGACGCCCAAGAGCGTGAAGAAGAAGCTCAAGACGCCGGCGTTCGCGGCCGCCGTGTCTCGCGAGGATGTCGCCCGCGGACCCGAACAGCTCGGGGTGGAGCTCGACGACCTGATCCGGCTCGTGATCGGTGCGCTCGAAGCAGAGGCCGACGCCCTCGAGATCAACGGCGAGACGCAGGCCGGCTGAACCCCATCCGGCCACACCCGGACGCGCGCGACCGTTATGGCGCGCACGCGGTTGTGTGCGTGTGGTTGGTTCAGCATCGGAGCAGTGAGGCGCTGCGCCGCGACGGTCTGGGGGACTGCATGTCGAGGAGAGCGATGAGGTGGCCGATCGTGGCCACCGTCGGCGTGGCGTTGGGGCTCGCCACCGTTCCGAGCGCGGCGGAGGCGCGGGTCGGCTGTTACAAGCCCAGCGGCAACCGCACCCTGCGGATCATCCCCAAGACCGACCAGTGCAAGAAGGGCGAGCGGCGGATCTCGTTCCCCACCGCCGACGACGCGGAGACCGGCGCCACCGGGCCCACCGGTGCTGCAGGCGCGGCCGGCGCTCCAGGCGCGACGGGGGCCACGGGTGCCACCGGTCGGGACGGTGCGGCAGCGGCCGTCGGGGCGACGGGTGCGACCGGCCCCATCGGTGCCACCGGGGCCGACGGCGCCACGGGCGCAACTGGCGCGACCGGCCTCCAAGGCATCACCGGGGCCACCGGCGCAGATGGTGCCGCCGGCGCCACCGGCGCGACCGGGGACACGGGAGCAGATGGTTCTACGGGTGCCACCGGAGCCACCGGCCTCCAGGGCGTGACCGGCGCGACCGGCGCTGCTGGTGCAACGGGGCCAACGGGTTCGGTCGGGGCGACCGGGTCGAACGGCAGCACTGGTGCGAACGGGAGCACCGGCGCCAACGGGGCCACCGGGCCCACGGGGTCGAACGGCGCGACCGGTCCGACAGGTCCGACCGGGACCGCCGGGGCAGGCACCGTGTTCTCGTCGAGCACGGCACCGAACACTCCCGCGAGCGTGACCACGCAGAGCGGGTTGTCGCGGAACATGACGATCCTCCCGCTCAACGGGGTTCAGACGTTCAACGGGGTCCAGGCCTCGGGCGGCGTCATCGACCTCACGTCGTCCGGCGGCGGCGCCCAGTCGATCCCGCGCACCGGGACGATCACGAGCATCTCGGCGTACTTCTCGCTGACGACCGCCCTGAGTCTCGTCGGCTCGACGGTGACCCTCCAGGCGCAGCTCTACACGTCGAGCACGCCGAACAACTCGTACACGGCGGTGCCCGGCGCGGTCGTCACGCTGGCGCCGTCCCTGACGGGAGTCCTCGCCATCGGCACGATCGCGAGCGGGATCACGACCGGGCTCTCGATTCCGGTCACCGCGCAGACGAACGCGATCCTCGTGTTCAGCGCCACGGCCACCGGCATCACCCTGGACAACACGGTCAACGGGAACGTGGCGACCAGCGTCGGTTTCGCGTAAGCCCCCAGAACGCGAAACGGCGGGGTCGGGCGCGCCAGATGCGCCCGACCCCGCCAGCCACGCGGGTTGCGGTGGAGCGTGGGCTCAGCCGCGGCGGTACGGGTCGACCATCACCGAATCGATGGTCGCGGTCGAACCGACGAACATGCCGTAGGCCTTCGTCGTGCCGACGAACTGCAGCTGGACCGAGGCCGTGCCGCCGCCGGCGAGCAGCGGGATGTTCGTCGCGAGCGGGCTCACGTCGGACGGGTTCCAGGCGGTCGCGCCGTTGTAGAACGTGCCGTCGGCCGAGGACGTGAACTGCGAGGACGTGACCTTGCCGGCGGCGTTGCGGTAGATCACGATCGCGGCGTAGCCGCCGTCGAGGCTCGACAGCTTCGAGGCGAACCGGAACGAGGGGTTCGACGCGTCGACGCAGAAGGCCGGCGAGGTCGCGGTCGCGAAGACGGGCAGCTGCAGGGCCTTGCTGCCGCTGCTCACGCCGAGGCTCTCGTTGCCGGAGACGATCTTCGCGCCGCCGGTGAGCGTCCAGGCGGGGCCGCCGCTCTCGAACGAGCCGCCGGGAGCGAGGTAGTAGTCGCTGTCGTCGCCGTACTTCGCGAAGGACTGTGTCGTGTCCATCGGCGTGCAGCCGGTGGTCGTCGCCGTGGCGGTCGTGGTCGTCGCAGCGGCGGCGGTGGTCGTCGCGGCCGCAGCCGTGGTCGTCGCGGTCGTGGTGGCCGTGGACGCGGTCGAGCCCGTCCACGAGCCGATACCTGCGCTCGCGGTCGCAGGCAATGCGACGGTGGCAAGCGCGAACGTCAACGCCACGGACGGGATGATCGTTCCTTGTTTGCGAAGTGGCACGGCGGCCTTTCTGGGGGTGGGGAAGCGCGCTCGGGCAAGCGCCTGTTCCCACTATCGCCCGATTCACGGACCAAAAACACGTAAATCGAATGAGTGGCCATGCAAATTCGCGCCCTCATACCGCGTCCATCGCGGGCACACCTGTCTCACTTTCCCCCGGAAATGCGGTTCCGCACGGCCCGTCGGAGATCCGACGGGTCAGCCTCCGAGCAGCCCGCGCAGCGAGTCCGGCACCTGGTCGAGCAGGCGGGACTTCGCCTCGGCCACGGCGGCGTCCTGGATGGCCGTCCGGAGCGCCGGTTCGATGCCACCGGGTTGGTCGAACTGGGTGAGCAGCCGGCCCACGTCGAGCCCGCCGATGGCGCGCTCGAGGACTTCGCCGGTGGGCAGCAGTCCGTCCACCACGCTCGACGGCACCTGCTTGATCGCCGTCGCCGCGAGACCGCTGAGCCCGAGCTGGTCGGCGTAGGTGTCGACCAGCGCAGAGGCAGGCGGGAGGAGCCCGGCGCGATCCAGACGCCGGACCTCGGTGAGCATGCCGGTCTTCAGCGCGGCCTCGAGCCCGGCCTCGGTGCTGCCGTGAGCACGCGCGAGCGCGAGGCGGTCGCGGGAGGAGGGGAGGGCGAGCAGCAGCGCTTCCCGGGTCACGCCGAGCGAACACGCCGCGCGCTCGAGCCCACCGAGGACGGCATCCTCGATGACCGGCTCGAGGTCGGTCGACGCCGCGGGAAGGGCCCGTTCTACGCACGGACTGCTCGCCGGAGCCGAGGCGGTGCTGCCGTAGCTCGCCCCGCCCGACGCGAGCTGGACCGCGAGGACGACGGCCACCACCGCGACCGCCGCGAACGGGAGGATGAGGGGACGGGGATCGAGCGAGCTCATCGGACCATCGTCGGTTCCTCGGACCCGAGCGGGCGGAGGCGCTCGGCGTGATCGACGTCGCGGAGCAACAGGGCCGGGAGCAGCGCGAGGAGGGCGAGGATCGCGGCGACGACGAAGGCGTCGTGGAAGGCGTGCGTTGCGGCGCGCTGGAGCTGATCGTCGAGCGCGCGATGGAGCGCCGCCGCCTCGAGGCGGTCGCCCGGAGCGACCTTCACGGCGTCGAACGCCGGGCGGATGTCCGGGACGCGGCCGGCGCTGCCGTCGACCTGGGCCGCGAGGCGCGTCGCGAGGTCGAGCCGGGTGGACGCCGGGAGCGGTGCGTCGATGACCAGCCGGGCGATCGCCTCCTCGGCCGGCGGACGTGCGTCGGCCAGGCCGCCGACGAAGATCGGGGTGAGGATCGCGAGCCCGACGACGATGCCGAGGTGGCGCGACGCGATGGTCCATCCGCCCTGGAGCGCCCGCGGAAACCGGTCGCGGACGGCGAAGGTCGTGAGCGACTCGACGGTCAGACCGAGGCCGAGGCCGATGAGTGCCTGCGGCGCGATCGTCCACGCGATGGTGGCGTCCGGGAGGAATGCCAGCGCCACGAGCCCACCGCCGATGAGGATCGCGCCGGCGATCGCCTCACCGCGCGTGCCGGCGCGGGCGTATCGGGCGACGGCACCGGCGGTGAGCGCCGCGACCGGGATGACCGTGACCGTGAACGCCGCGACGAGGGGCGAGTGCGACCACCCGTCGACGAGGAGCAGGACGAGCAGGAACAGCGCTGCCGTGAGCGCCGCCGACAGCAGCCCGAGGGCCACGTTCGCGGCGATGCGGGGCACGTCGACGGCGGTCGAGAACGTCGGGTGGGCCTGGGTCGGGGCTTCCGCCGGGTCGTCCGTCGACGGGGCAGCCGCGGTACGGAGGGCACGCGCGGCCGGGATTGCCGCCAGCACGAGCGGAACCTGCACGATGAAGATCGACTGCCATGAGATGGCGTCGGTGAGGATGCCGCCGACGACCGGTCCGAGGGCGGTGCCGGCGGCGCCGGCGGCCGCCCAGCGCG
>JAVHXX010000120.1 GCA_031119595.1 Patulibacter sp.
CCATCACGCTCGACGAGCTGGGCCGCATCGGCGTCGAGGACGTATCCGGGACCGCGCAGCACGATCGGCGAGCTGGCATCGGCGGCGGGACGCAGGATCCGCCGGAGGTTCGAGACGTACGCCTGCAGTCCGGAGAGCGCGCTGCCCGGCGGATGCTCGCCCCACACCGCGTGCGTGAGCTGGTCGGTCGAGACGATCCGGCCCCGGTTGATGAGCAGCATCGCGAGCACCGCGCGCTGCTTCGGGGGCCCGAGGTCGAGGGGTTCGGGCGTGCCGTCCTCGGCGGCGCGGAAGGCGGCCAGGGAGCCGAGGAGGCGGTAGGTGATGGTCGTCCGTGACGACGGGATCAGCGCAGAGGCCATCGGGCCCGGGAGCATAGATTCTCCCGGGCCGTTTGACGAGGGGTGCGGCACTCAGCGCACGCGGATCGGGCCGGAGCCCTCGAGGCGCTCGGCGCCCTTCGCCGCGACCGTCACCCGGACGAGCGCCGAACGGCGCCCCTTGAGCCCGGCAAGCGCCCGGCGCCCCGCCTTCGAGAGCGTCACGCTCACCGATCCGGCACCCTTCGCCGTGGCATGCGCGGTCGCGATCGTGGTCGCGCCCGAGCTCAGCGTGACCGTCACGCGGCCGCCCGACGGGACGCTGACCTTGAGCGTCGCCTTGCCGCGCCGCAGGTCGGCGAGCTTGACCGACGGCGACGTGACCGAGGGCGTCCCGCCCGGGGCGTTCGCCGCACCGGCGTTCGCGGGCTGGCCGCCCGGGACCACGCTCACGTTCCCGCCCGCGCCGCTGCCGGGCTTCACCGTGGCGCCGGAGCCACCGGTCTGGCCGGCCGGCGTGCCGCCGGACGCAGGCGCCGCGGAGTACCGCGCCGCGGGCGGATTCGCCGGACCCCAGTCGGGTTCGGTGCCCGGGCCGAACGTGGTCGACGAGCTCAGCTCGCAGTGGTTCGGGCCCATGCCCGAGAACCGCAGGATGTCGATCCCGTCGGAGTCGTGCACGGCGATCGCGGTGCCGTCGGGCGACCACGACGGGTCCGCGAAGTTCGCGTCCCGGCTGGTGTTGCAGCTCGGCACCGGATCGGCAGGCGTCGCGCTGGTCAGCGGGTTGCCCGCGATCGACGAGAACATCAGCTCGGTGTTCTGGCCGTAGTCCCAGACCATCACCAGCCGGGAGCCGTCGCGCGACACCTCGGCGTCGTTGACGTCCTTGTCCGGCCACGGCACCCAGTGGGTGAACGAGGAGTCGCCGCCGCCCGCGAGGTCGTCGAACGAGAGCCCCGTGCCGTAGCCGCCGGTCACGACGACGCGGTCGTTCGTCATCCACTCGGGATCCGACACGCTGAACTGCTCGCCGAACAGGCTCTGGGGCGTGGCGTCGTTGACGTTCTCGTACGTGTAGAACGTCGACCGCTGGATCGTGCCGCAGGTCGATCCGTTCGAGCAGGAGTTCTGCACGTACGCGTAGGCGATGCGCCCGCCGTCCGGCGAGAACGACAGCTGCACCGGGCGCGGGGCGAACGTCGCGCCGTCACCGGATTTCGCCGGCTGGGTCGCGATGGTGTGCAGTGGACGACCGTCCGGGGCCATCACCGTGATGAGGTTGCTCGCGCCCTCGACCGCGGCGATCTTGCCGTTGTCGGACTGGGTCGGCGAGTGCCAGTCGCCGCCGTCGGTGAGCTGCACCTTGTGCGAGCCGTCGGGCGACGCCGACCAGACGTTGCCGCCGTCGATGTAGACGATCGAATCGGCGGCCGCCGGGCCGGCGGTGGCGAGGAGGCCCGCGGCGGCGAACGCCGCGACGACCGCGGCACGGCGGCCGCCGGCACGGTGGCGGAGCGGGGTGGAGGAGAGATGGGGAGACATGGTGGGCGGTCCTTGCGGTCGGTTGCTGCAAGGACCTTCCAGCGGGCCGCTTGGCGTCCACTCGGCGCCCGCTCGGTGTGCGCTTGGTGCCCACACCTGGCAGGGCGTCCATCGCCTTCGCGCGGCCCGCGGCCTGGACGGCGGGGCCCCACCCGACGGCGGGTCAGGGCTCGTTGACCCAGCGGCGGGCGCCGTCGGAGCTGACCGCGATGAGGATCAGCACGGAGACCGCCGTGTTCACGAGCACGACCAGTCCGATCCCGTCCCGGGTCAGGCCGCTGAAGGCCGCGAGCTGGCCGATCGCGTCGACCGAGCAGAGCGCCATGAGCAGGGTGCGCGCGGCCCGGTGTCGCCGCAGCGTGAGGATCCAGAGGAGCGCGATCACCGCCGCGCCGATGCCGACGTCGAAGAGCTCGGCCGTCGTGGAGTGGGGGAAGAGATGATCACGGTCGAGGCCGACCGCGACGAGCAACAGGCTCCCGAGCGAGACGACCGCCTTCGTCCCGCTGAGGGCGCCGGCCGCGAGGAGCGACGGCGGAGGGAGCCTCCGGCGCGTCCGCCGGGCGGACGCGACGACCGCGGCGCCGCCCGCCGGAGCGGGCGTCGGCTCCACCCGTGACAGGTCGAGCACGGGGAGGTCACCGTCGGTGCGGACGATGTCGCCGCCGCCGTTGCGCGCACTGAAGGGCGTGAACAGCGCGCGGAGCACCGACACCGCGGCGGCCGGTTCGACGGCGCGGATCGTCTCGACGATGTGGTCGCGCTCGGCGTCGATGTCGGCGTCGATCTTGTGCGTGACCTGGAAGGTCAGCAGGGACAGCCCGACCTTGCGGTCGTAGGTGCCGGCGGCGAGCCACCCGACGCGGTGCCCGCCCGGGAGCACCCAGCCGTCGGGCGTGGGCCAGAACCGGACGTGGTGACGCTGCGCGGCGTTCCCGTCGACCTCCTGCTCGTACGCGAACGCCTCCCGCCGACCGAACAGGAACAGCGGTGAGACGGGTGCCGCGGCGTACGAGCGCCGCAGCACCGCGGAGACGACGATCCCCCAGGACGACCGCAGGGTGACCTCGTCGGCGCGGGTCCAGCCGGCACGCACGAGCGCGGTGTGGAGTTGGTCCTCCGACCCGTCGAGGGCGAGGTTCACGGGGTCGCCGAGGATGCCGGTGCCGAGCACGGTGCGACCGACGAAGTAGTCCGGGACGTAGATCTTCGCGAGCAACTGCTGCAGCCGAGGGAATCCGACGTACGCGGCGAGCGCCCAGAACACGACGACGGCGAGCGGGGCACGCCACGAAGCCCCCAGGTTCTTCGTGAGCAGCAGCCAACCGAGCCAGATCACGAGCGCTCCGGCGACCGCGAAGAACGCGCCATCGGCGGTCTCCTCGAGCGTCCAGAGGCGCGCCGCGACCTTCCCCCGGCGTCGACCGGCACGCGGTCCGGACCCGCGGTTCACGCGCTGCTTGCTCCCCACGCGCGCAGGGTACGTCGCGGACCGGTCGGCGGCCTTGGCTACGCTGGGCCGATGCTGAGCACGGTCTGGTTCGCGCTCGGAGGCCTCGGCATGATCCTCGCGGTGCGGATCCTCGCCGACCGCGCGGGGTTCCCCTCCGCGGTGCTGCTCGTGATCGCCGGTCTCGCGCTCGGCTGGCTGCCGGGGAAGGGCTTCGAGGTCGAGCCGGAGATCATCCTCGACGTCGTGATCCCACCGCTGCTGTTCGTCGCAGCACGCGACGCGAGCCTGCTCGAGATCCGGTCGAACGTGCGACTCGTGGTCTCGATGTCGGTGTCGCTGGTCGCGGTGACGGCGGCCGTCGTCGGTGCAGGGCTCACGCTCGTCGTGCCCGGGCTGGCCTTCTCGGCAGCGCTCGCGCTCGGCGCCGCGGTCGCCCCGCCGGATCCCGTCGCCGCCCTCGCGATCGGGCGGCGGTTCGGGTTGCCGACCCGGTTGACGACCCTCATCGAGGGCGAGGGCCTCCTGAACGACGCGACGGCCCTCACGATCTATGGCCTCGCCGTCACCGCGACGGTCGGCGGCGGGTTCTCGTGGGCCGACGGGATCGGCCGGTTCCTGCTCGCGGTCGTCGGCGGAGTGGCGGTCGGCGTGGGCGTCGCGTACGCCCTGCGGGCGACCCGCGAGTACGCCCCGGACGTGCTCATCGAGAACGCCGTCTCGCTCGCGACGCCGTTCGTCTCGTTCGGTCTCGCCGAGCTGATCGACGGCTCCGGCGTGTTGGCGGTCGTCGTCACCGGCCTGGTGCTCGGGCACTCCCGCGGCCATGTCGGAACGGCCGCGAGCCGCCTGCAGATCGCCGCGGTGTGGCGGATCGTGGAGTACCTGCTCGAGGGCTTCGTGTTCCTCCTGATCGGCCATCAGGCTCCGGAGATCCTGCGGCATCTCTCTCGGTACGACACCGCCACGATCATCGGCGCGACGGCCGTCACCCTCGCAGCGGTCCTGCTCGTGCGGCCGGTGTGGCTCGCCGCGGTGCGAGTGCGCAAGCCGGGCGACCGCCCGCTCACGTTCCGCGAGATCGGCGCGCTCTCCTGGGCGGGCACCCGCGGGGCGATCACCCTCGCGACCGTCTCGGCGCTGCCCGCCGACTTCCCGTTCCGGGACCTCCTGCATTCCTCGCGCTCGTCGTGGTGCTCGCGACCCTCGTCGGCCAGGGGCTGACGTTCGCCCTGGTCCTGCGGGCGCTGCGGCTCGAGCCGGACGCCGACGACGGCCGCGTGCGCCGCATCCAGGCGCAGGCCGCGGCGTTGTCTGCGGCCGTCGACCGTCTCGACGAGGTCCCGCGCGACGAGACCGTGAGCGACGAGCGCATCGACGCGCTCGGCAAGGCCCTGCGCTCGCGCAGCCAGCGGCTGCTCGAGCATGCGGAGAAGCTCGAGTCCGGCGATCCCGAGGTCTCCGAACTCACGACGCCGGTCGGCGCGGCGGTCAACGCGGTCCGTCAGGAGATGCTCGATGCGCAGCGCGAGGAACTCGTCCGTTGGCGCGACGCCGGCCGGATCAGCGACGCCGACCTGCGTCAGCTCGAGCGCCGCCTCGACGTGCAGGAGCTCTCGGGGTTCTGAGCCGCGACGCCGGCCGCAGCCTCCGGCGCGCGCCGCCGACGCTCAGACGGCCGCCGGCGTGAGCGCCGGCGCGACCGAGGCGAGCAGCTCGAGCGACCGCAGGCGGCCGTCGAGCGAGTCGGCCTGGTGCACCGTGATCAGCTCGTCGGCGCCGGTCCGCTCGGCGAAGTCGGCGAGGTAGTCCGCGACGTCGGCGGGCTGACCCTTCGCCGTGCAGCGCATCATCGACTCGAGTTGCGCGGCCTGCGGCGACGCGATCACGAGCTCGATCTCGTCGGGGCTGAGCGGACGGCCGGGGCGGCTGAAGAGCACGCGCGCCACCATCCGGCGGCGGGCCTGGTATTGCCGCTCGGCCTCCTCGTCGGTGTCGGCGGCGAGGACGTTCACGGCGGCGATGAAGTGCGGCGCGGCGAGCTGCTGCGACGGCTGGAACTCCTCGCGGTAGATCCTCGCGGCATCGAAGAGCGCGCCGGGCGAGAAGTGCGACGCGAAGGCGTAGGGCAGGCCGAGCTGCGCGGCGAGCTGCGCACCGAAGAGCGACGAGCCGAGCATGTAGAGCGGCACGTCGATGCCGTGACCGGGCTGCGCATTCACGCCCGGCACGCGCGACTCGCCGGTCAGGTAGCCCTGCAGTTCGAGGACGTCCTGTGGGAAGGTCGCCGCGCCGTCCGCCGTGCGACGCAGCGCCCGGAGCGTCGTCATGTCGGTGCCGGGCGCGCGGCCGAGGCCGAGGTCGATGCGGCCGGGGTGCAGGGCCCCGAGGGTGCCGAACTGCTCGGCGATGACGAGTGGCGCGTGGTTCGGCAGCATCACGCCACCCGAGCCGAGCCGGATCGTGGACGTGTTCGCAGCGACGTGCGCGATCAGCACCGCGGGCGCCGAGGAGGCGATCGACCGCATGTTGTGGTGCTCGGCGTACCAGACCCGCGTGTAGCCGAGCTCCTCCGCCTTCTGCGCGAACGTCACCGTCTGACGAAGCGCGTCACCGACCGGCTGGCCCTCGCCGACGGAGGCGAGATCGAGGAGCGAGAGCGGGACGGAGACGGCGGCCATGTCTCCGACGATAGGGCGGTGTCCGCCGTCGACCGGAGGCATCCGGATCGGCGCTGCGCCCGGTCACCGCGGCGGCGCCTTCGGCGGACCGAACCAGTCGCCGAGCACGGCCCGCAGGCTGCCGTCGGTCGGGTCGCCGGCCCACGCGACGTAGCCGTCCGGACGCACCAGCAGCGCGGCCGGTGCCGGAACCGCCCCGACGATCGGCAGCTCCCATGCGGCGTCGGCACGCGCCGGCACGAGGTCGACGTGCACCGGCAGCGCCTCCGGCGGGCTCGGTGCGGCGTCCGTGCCCCGCAGATCGACGAGCACGGGCCGGGCCGCATGGAGCAACGCGAACATGCGCACCCGACCACGGGCCGTGTCGAGGGCGACGTCGGGCACGCGCCGGCCGACGAGCGGATGGCCCTCTCCGAGGTCGTACCGGAGGGCGAGCGCCGAGAACCGGCCGGCGAGCTGGTCGCGCTGCGCGGGCAGCTCGAGGGCGCCGACGAGCGTGTTCCGCAGCGCGGTGCCGTGCGGATCGGTCGCGAGGAACGCCGTCTGCGCGAGCGTGCCTTCGAGCACCTGCTCGCCGACCGGGTGGCGCTCGCGGTGATACGTGTCGAGGAGCGCCTCGGGCGCGATCCCACGGACGACCTCGGCCAGCTTCCAGCCGAGGTTGAAGGCGTCCTGGACGCCGGTCCCGAGCCCCTGCCCGCCGAGGGGAGAGTGCACGTGCGCGGCATCACCGGCGAGGAACACCCGCCCTGCGCGGTACGCCGTCGCCTGCCGTGCCGCGTCCGAGAACCTGGAGATCCAGGTCGGCGAGTGGAGTCCGAAGTCCTCAGCCCACACGCGCAGAACGGCGTCCGCGAGCTCCTGTGCCGTCGGTCGGTCACCGGGCCGCGGAGGGCGCTCCTGCACGACCAGCCGCACCCGCCCCGCGCCGTCCGCAAGCGGTCCGATCGCGTGCCGGCCCTGATCGTCGAAGGTGAACCCCAGCGGCGGATCTCCGGTCATCGTCGCCTCGGCGAGGAGGTAGCTCGTGGTCGCGTCGGTGCCCTCGAACCCGATGTCCGCCGCCCGCCGCACCGTGCTGCGGCCGCCGTCGCAGCCGACCGCGTACGCCGCCCGCAGCGCCGTGCCGTCCGCGAGCTGCACCGTGACGGTCGCGGCGTCCTGCTCGACGCCTTCGACCGAGGCCTCACGCCGCCGCCTCACGGGCAACTCGGCAACCCATTCCGCGAGGAGTGCTTCGATCCGCGCCTGCGGCAGCGCCAGCCCGTACGGGTGCGGGGTCGGAACGCCCGCGAGGTCGAGGAGGATCGGCCCGAACATGTGCGTCTGCGTCGGTTCCCCGGCCGCGAGGAAGCGTTCGACGATTCCACGCTGGTCGAACATCTCGAGCGTGCGCGCGTGCATCCCACCGGCACGCGACCCCGGCATCGACTGATCCGCGCGACGCTCGACGAGGAGGACGTCGACCCCGCCCAGTGCGAGTTCGGCGGCGAGGACCATCCCGGTCGGCCCGCCGCCGACCACGATCACCTCGGCATCGAGGTCCTCCGTGCTTCCCTCACGCTGTTTTCCCTGCACATCGGCATCCATCGGCCGGCTCCGTCCCGTCGTACTTCCCGCTGCGACGGAGCAGTATGGGTCACGGCCGGGCCTTGAAACAAGCCCCCGGGGCGGCCATACTCTGGAGGTGGAGAGGGGCCCGATCCCCACCTCCGGCCCCCGGTCGTCGGTGACCGCTTCGCGTGCGATTCCGATGTGCCCTCCGCGGCCCTAGAATGGCGCTCGATGACTGGCCGTCCCCGTCCGTGAACGTCCGCGAGGCCTTCAACGTCCGCGAGTTCGGCGATCCGCACGGTCGGCCCATGCTGTTGGCGCACGGGTTCGGATGCGAGCAGGGGATGTGGCGGCACATGGTGCCGGCGTTCGCGGCCGACCACCGCGTGATCGTGTTCGACCACATGGGCCTCGGCGGCTCGGACCCGCGCTACTACGACGCAGGCGACTACGGCTCGCTCGAGACGTACGCGCGTGATGTCCTCCGCATCTGCGAGGAACTCGCCCTCGAGGACATCGTGTTCGTGGGGCATTCGGTCAGCGCGATGATCGGCGTGCTCGCCGCGCGCCGCGAACCGACCCGTTTCGGGGCGCTCGTCCTCATCTGCCCGTCGCCCCGCTACATCGACGACCCGGAGACCGCCTACCGTGGCGGCTTCTCCGCCGACGACATCGACGGGCTCCTCTCGACGCTGTCGCACAACTACCTCGGCTGGGCGGAGTCGATGGCGCCGGTGATCATGGGCGCGCCCGAGGGCGACCCCCTCAGCGACGAACTCGCCGCGACCTTCTGCCGCGCCGATCCGGAGATCGCGAAGCGGTTCGCGAATGCGACGTTCCTGTCCGACAACCGCGACGACCTCGCGCACGTCGACGTGCGCAGCCTGGTCATCCAGACCAAGCACGACGTCATCGCTCCGGAGTTCGTCGGCCGGTACGTCGCCGACCACCTGCCGCGGGCGGAGCTCGTCGAGATCGACGCCGTGGGGCATTGCCCGAACATGAGCGCGCCGGAGCAGACCTCGGCCGCGATCAAGGCCTTCCTCTAAGCGTGGGCGCCCCGCCGCCTCATCCCGGCGGCCCCGGGGCGCCCGACCCCGACGACCTCTCGCTCGACGAGTTCTACGAGCACGCCGTCTGCGGGTATCTCTCGCTCACCGCGGACGGCACCATCACGCGGGTCAACGAGACGTTCCTCGACTGGACCGGTCACTCCCGCGAGGACGTGCTCGCCTCGACCCGGTTCGTCTCGCTGCTGACCGTCGGGGCGCAGATCTTCTACGAGACGCGCTGCGCGCCGCTGCTCCTCGCCGGCCGCAGCGTCGACCAGGTCTCGCTCGACCTGCGCCGCGCCGACGGCGCCGTCGTGCCGGTGCTCCTGGGCGCGCGCGTGCACGCGACGGCGACCGACGGCCGGCCCTCCGTCATCCGCGTGACGCTCGTCGACCTCTCCGAGCGGCGGCGCTTCGAGGAGGAGCTCGTCGCCCGCAACCTGGAGCTCGCCCGGGCCAACGAGGAGTACGACACGTTCGCCCACGCCGCGGCCCACGACCTCCAGTCGCCGCTCCGGGGGATCCGGCAGAACACGGAGTTCTTCCTCGAGGACGTCGAGGGGGCAGACCTCCCGGGGGACGTCGTCGACCAGCTCCACACGGTCGTCCGGCTCGCCGACCGGATGCAGCGGATGCTCGCCGACCTCCTCGTGTACGCCCAGGCCGGCCGCGGCGCGCTCCACGTCGAGCCGGTGTCGCTCACCGCCGTCGTCGGCGAGGTCGTCGACCTCCTCGGAGACCCGGCGCGGCGTGCCGCGCCGGCCGTCCACGACGCCGCCCTGTCCGCGGACCGTGGCGCACTCCGGCAGGTGCTCCTCAACCTCGTCGGCAACGCCATCAAGTACGCCGACGGACCCCCGGCGATCGAGATCGGCGCCTGCTCGCTCGAGGACGCCCGTCGGGTATCGGTGGTCCCGCCATCCCTCGCGGACGTGCCGCCGTCTGCCACCGTGATCACCGTGGCGGATCGTGGCCGCGGCATCGATCCGGCCTCCCGTGACCGCGTCTTCGAGCTCTTCCGTCAGGTCGACCCCGACGCCGAGGGGTCCGGCACCGGACTCGCCCTGTGCCGCCTCATCTGTCGGCGTCACGGCGGCGACATCTGGGTCACGTCCGAGCTCGGTCGGGGCAGCACGTTCTTCGCGCTGCTCACGCCGGGACAGGGCTAGCCGACCCGCGGCGCCGCGTCAGTCGGGCGTGCCCGCGAAGGCCTGGTCGCCGATCACCCGGAGCAGGTCGAGCTTCTCGCGGTCCTCGCTGCCCGGCGTGGCGGTGTAGACGAGCAGCGCCTGCCCGTCGTCCTCGCAGGTGAGCGTCTGGCAGTCGAGCGTGAGCGGTCCCACCGTGGGATGGAGCTTGTGCTTGGGCTCGTTGGGGCGGGCACCGATGTCGTGCTGGTCCCAGATCGCCGTGAAGTCCTTGCTCGGCCGCAGCTCGCAGCCCGGTGGGAAGGCGTCGCTCACCCAATAGGTTTCGGTGCCGGTGCCGGCCACGCCCGCATAACCCCAGCGGACGGTGACGCCCACGGTGCCCGACAACACGCCGATCGCCGTTGATGCCGCGGCGTCGTGGTTTTTCC
>JAVHXX010000121.1 GCA_031119595.1 Patulibacter sp.
TGTGTAGGCAACAGCAGGTATGTTGTCGACTGATAGTGCGGCAGTCAGGATCGGTGTTTCAACTGTTGTGCTTTCGACGTGTCGATCGTCGTCGGGTGTGCGCACGGTGGTGTGGCTCACCGGGAGTCATCGACGCGTGTCGACGTACGGGCGGATGCGTGATGCACACGCACGTCGCCGTCGTGCAGCACGTGCTCGTGTGATGGCGTGGGTCGGTTCACGTGGATCGCGGCGGTCACGTGTCGCCGCCCACGTGCTGCGTCTCGCCCCTGACATGGGAGCGACGTCTGCGTGGAACGGTTGAACGGCGGCAGGGCGATGAGGGCCCGCTCACGTGCCGTGCGGAAATCACCTGACGAACGCCGACTGACGGCCGGCGTTACCGGTCGCGCGTCGTGTGCGCACATGATCACGACGAGGGCCCGCACCTGGACATGAGGAGCGGCGAGTGACGGTGCGTGCGTGGCGCGGTCCGCGATGGGCGCGCGACGGTCGTAGGTCACCCTGCAGGGCAGCCCAGGGAAGATCCGCGGACCGTTCGACGCGCGTGGCCGCGCGACGTCTGCGAGACGCGTCGGGTCGTTCCGAGGGCGTCGCGGGGCGCCCTCGCGGATCGTGCTCGTCGGCCGGAGTCGGGATGCCGCGGAAGGCGGCTGCGCTATGCCACGAGCGGCGTCCGGCGGCTCCGGATTGTCACGGCGCGCAGCTTTGCCCGGAGGGGCGTGAGACCGGCCGACCGCGGGCGGTGGTCGACCCGGTGTGGGGACGTCGCCAAACGAACACGGCCCCCGGCGAAGACGCCGGAGGCCGTGATGCGGGAGTGGAGCTGAGGGGACTCGAACCCCTGACTTCCGCCATGCCATGGCGGCGCTCTACCAGCTGAGCTACAGCCCCGCGGGAGCCGCGATGCTATCAAGCAGCGGCTTCGGACGCGTCCTGGGAGGCGCCCGGTGAAACGGCCCTTGCGGGCCGGTTCGACCGGAGGTCGTCGGCGAGCCGACGAACCCTCCGCCGGGTCTCCCTACGAGAGGAACTCCGGGATGTCGAAGTCACGCTCGGTCGCGTTGGCGATGCTGATGAAGTCCGGGACGCCGAGTTCGTCGTCGCGGCTCAGGCTCGTGGTCCGCGACGTGCGGTCCCGGAGCGACCGGGCTGTGATCTCGGATCGCCCCCGGCGATCATCCTCTGCGGGCGGCGTCGAGACGGCGTCGAGGCGGGCGATCAGCGCACGGTGGGCCTGCTGCGTGTCGCGCAGGATCCGCTCGGCGTTCGAGCGCATCGACGACCCGAGCTGCTGGAGGTTGTTGCCGAGCTCGGTGCCCTCGTCGAGGACCTCCGACGCGGCGAGGCGGGCGTTCGAGACGATCTCGCGGCTCCGGCGCACGGCTTCCTCGCGGCGCTCCTTCACCTCGCGCTCGACCTCCGCGCGCATCGCGGAGGCTTCCTCCTCGACGCCGGCCATCACACGGGCACGCTCGCCCTGGGCCTCGTCGCGGATCGCCTTCAGTTCGGACTCGGCCGCGGCCTTCTCACGGGCCATCTCGCCGCGCACCTGACGGCGCAGCTGATCGGCCTCGTGCTCGGCGACGCCGACGATCTCGTCGGCCTCGCCCTGGGCCGAGGAGAGGAGTTCGTCGACCTCGCCGCGCGTCTCACGGACGAGCTGCTCGGCTTCACCGCGCGCGGCGTCGAGCACCTGGGCAGCCTCGCGCTGGACCGCGTCGCGCTCGGCGATCGCATGTTCACGGGCGCGAGCGGCGCTCTCACGGGCCTTCGCCTCGGCGCGCGCAGCGCGGGCCTTGCCGGCCGCGATGATCTCGCTCGCCTCACGCTCGGCGGCCTCGACGCGAAGCTCCGCAGCGCGGTCGGCCTCGCTGATCCGCTCGCGGGCACGACGCTCGGCCTGGCGGCGGAGTTCCTCCGCAGCGCGCTCGGCGGCGTCGACCACGAGTTCCACGCGCGCGGAGGCGTTGCCCCACGGCGTGGTCTTGTTGCCAGTCTTGTTCGAGTTGGTGCCACCGGCCTCGCCCGCGAAGGGGCGCACGGGCTCGGGCGTGCCTTCGGCGTCAGCCATGCTGGCGATGGTACGCGTCGCTCCGGTCGTCATGGGCGAATCTTTCGCCGGGCCGGGGATTGCTCCTGCCCCGATTGCCAGAAATTTCCCGTTCAGCGGACAGGCCTGGACAGCCCCTCGGCGGCGCCACGGCGAGGGCGCGGCGTCCCCCGTATCCTCAGCGAGCAGATGGCCGACTACCGCTACGACCCACAGGAGATCGAGCCGCGCTGGCAGCGCGTCTGGGAGGACGAGCAGACGTGGGTGGTCCCCGAGGACGGCCCCACCGAGGCCGACGCCTACGTGCTCGAGATGCTCCCGTACCCGAGCGGCGAGCCGCACGTCGGGCATCTGAAGAACTACACGATCGGCGACGCCGTGGCGCACTACAAGCGCCGCACCGGCCACCGCGTGCTCCACCCGATGGGCTACGACGCCTTCGGTCTCCCCGCGGAGAACCACGCGATCAAGACGGGCCAGCACCCGCGCGTGTCGACCGAGGCCGCCATCGCGAGCTTCCAGGAACAGTTCCGCCGCTGGGGCGTTTCGATCGACTGGACCCGCGAGCTCGGCACGCACACGCCCGAGTACTACCGCTGGACGCAATGGCTCTTCCTGAAGTTCTTCGAGAAGGGCCTCGCCTACCGCAAGGAGGCGGCGGTCAACTGGGACCCCGTCGAGGAGACCGTCCTCGCCAACGAGCAGGTCATCGACGGCCGCGGCGAGCGCTCCGGCGCCCTCGTCGAGATCCGTCAGCTCACGCAGTGGTTCTTCCGGATCACCGACTACGCCGAGCCGCTCCTCGACGACCTCGAGACGATCGACTGGCCGCCGCACGTCAAGACGATGCAGCGCAACTGGATCGGGCGCTCGCAGGGCGCCGAGGTCGCGTTCCGTTGCGACGAACTCGATACCGAGTACACCGTCTTCACGACCCGCCCGGACACCCTCTTCGGCGCGACGTTCTTCGTGATGGCGCCGGAGCATCCCGACGTCCTCAAGCTCTCCGAGGGCACCGAGCAGGAGGAGAAGGTCGCCACGTACGTGCGGCAGGCCCTCACCGCGGACGCGCGCGAGCGCGGAGACGACGCACGCGAGAAGACCGGCGAGTTCCTCGGCCGGTACGTGACGAACCCCGTGAACGGCGAGCAGCTGCCGATGTTCGTCGCCGACTACGTCCTCATGGACTACGGCACGGGCGCGATCATGGCGGTCCCGGCCCACGACGGCCGCGACCACGCCTTCGCCGAGAAGTTCGACCTGCCGCTGAAGCCGGTCATCGCCGACCCGGAGACGGGCGAGGCGCCGACCGAACTGCCGTTCACGCAGGACGGGCCGCTGATCAACAGCGCCCCGCAGTTCGACGGTCTCCCGAACCGCGAGGCCCTGGACCAGATCACCGCGTGGCTCGACGCCGAGGGCAAGGGCAAGGCGACGATCAACTACCGCCTGCGCGACTGGCTGCTCTCGCGGCAGCGCTACTGGGGCTGCCCGATCCCGATCATCCACTGCGCCGAGCACGGCGCCGTGCCGGTGCCGGAAGATCAGCTGCCGGTCGAGCTGCCGGACGTCACCGACTACAAGCCGAAGGGCAAGTCGCCGCTGGCGGCCGCCGAGGACTGGGTCAACACGACCTGCCCGGTGTGCGGAGCGCCCGCGAAGCGCGAGACCGACACGATGGATACGTTCGTCGACTCCTCGTGGTACTTCCTCCGGTACACGGACCCGAAGAACGACACCGCGCCGTTCGCGCGCGACATCGTCGACCGGTGGATGCCCGTCGACCAGTACATCGGCGGCGTCGAGCACGCGATCCTCCACCTGCTCTACGCACGGTTCTTCACGAAGGCCCTGTCCGACATGGACCTGCTCAGCGCGCGCGAGCCGTTCGCGGCGCTGTTCACGCAGGGCATGATCACGAAGGACGGGGCGAAGATGTCCAAGTCCAAGGGCAACGTCGTGTCGCCGCGCGTGATGGTCGAGCGGTACGGCGCGGACACCCTCCGGGCCTACGTGCTCTTCATGGGCCCGCCCGAGCAGGACGCCGACTGGAGCGACGACGGTGTGGAGGGCATGTCGCGCTTCATGTCGCGACTGTGGCGCACGAGCGCGGAGGCCGCCGACACGCTCGAGGGCGGCGACCTGCCGGCCGAGCCGAACGCCGACGGCCTTCGGATCCTGCGCAAGACGCACTGGGCGATCGATCGCGTCACGAGCAGCGTCGCGGAGCGGTTTCACTTCAACGTCGCGATCGCCGCCGTGATGGAGCTGCTCAACGAGGTCGCCGTCGCCAAGCGTGGCGACGCCGAGCCGCAGATCATCCGCGTCGCGCTGTCGACGGCGAACTCGCTCCTCTACCCGTTCGCGCCGCACGCCACCACCGACGCCTACGCGCTGCTGAACGGCGGCGCGCGGCTCTGGGAGGTACCGTGGCCGGTCGCGGAGGAGCGGTACCTCGTCGCCGACGAGATCGAACTCGTCTGCCAGGTCATGGGCAAGGTCCGCGGTCGCGTCACCGCCCCGGCGGACGCCGACGACGCCGAGCTCGAACGCCTCGCCCGTGGCGACGCGAACGTCGCCTCGCACCTCGACGGCAAGACCGTCGTGAAGGTGATCGTCGTGCCCGGCAAGCTCGTCAACTTCGTCGTCCGGTAGCCGGCGATCGACACCTCGGGGATCCACGGACTGGCCGTCGTCGCCTCGGCGCACGGCGGCACCACGAACGAGGTTGCCCTCGCGGGCGTCCTGTTCGCGGTGACGGCGCTGCTGCTCATCGCGTACTCCTCCCGCGTGCCGTATCCGATCGTGCTGGTCCTCGGGGGCCTCGCGGTCGGATTCACGCCCGGCATCCCCAACGTGCAGCTCGAGCCGGACATCGTCCTCGTGCTGTTCCTGCCGCCGCTGCTCTACGGCGCCGCCTTCTTCTCGTCGCTGCGGGACCTGCGGGCCAACCTCCAACCCGTCGCCTCGCTCTCGATCGGTCTGGTGATCGCGACGATGGCCGTGGTCGGCGTGGCGGCACACCTGGTCATCGACGACATGTCCTGGGCCGCCGCGTTCACGCTCGGCGCGGTGCTCTCGCCGACCGACCCCGTGGCCGCGACCGCGATCGCGGGGCGCCTCGGGGCGCCGCGGCGGTTCGTGACGGTCGTCGAGGGTGAGGCGCTCATCAACGACGCGACCGCGCTGATCCTCCTGAAGTTCTCGGTCGCTGCCGTGGTCGCGGGGTCGTTCTCCGCGCCGATGGCCGTCGGGGAGTTCATCGGGAGTTCGCTCGCCGGGGTCGCGATCGGCGTCGCGGTGAGCTTCCTGATCGCGAAGATCCGTCGCAAGATCGACGACCCGCTCACCGAGATCTCGATCTCCCTCCTCACGCCGTACCTCGCGTTCCTGCCCGCCTCCGCCCTCGGGGTGAGCGGCGTGCTCGCCGCGGTCACCTCCGGGATCTGGCTCGGTTGGCGCGCGCCGATCCTCGTCACGCCCTCGACCCGCCTGCAGTCGACGGCCGTGTGGGAGGTCCTGACGTTCGTCCTCAACGCCTCGCTCTTCGTGCTCCTCGGCACGCAGCTCCACGGCATCCTGCAGACCGTCTCGGACTCGTACTCGACGGCGACGATCCTGCTGTACGGCACGGTCGTGAGCGTCGCGGTGATCGGGGTCCGGTTCGCCTGGGTGTTGATCGCCGCCGTCTGGCGGCGCCTCATCTGGAACCAGGCCCGCGAGATGAAGAACCCGCTCGCCCCGTGGGGTGAGTCGTTCCTGATCGGCTTCACGGGCATGCGCGGCGCGGTGTCCCTCGCGGCTGCCCTGACCATCCCGGAACTGACCGACGCAGGCGATCCGTTCCCCGCCCGCGACCTCGTCGTGCTGCTCGTGTACATCGTGATCCTCGTGACGATCGTCGGACAGGGGCTGTTGCTGCCCCTGGTGATCCGGCTGGTCGGGCTCGACGACTCCGACACGGTGGAGGCGAAGGAGGCCAAGGCGCGCCTCAAGGCGGCCAAGGCGGCGATCGCCCGGATCGAGGAGCTCGGTGCCGAGAGCTGGGTCGGGGAGGAGACCGCCACGCGCATGAAGGGCGCCTACGACTTCCGGATCCGCCGCTTCAGCGCACGCTTCGACGAGGACGACGACGGCTCGATCGAGGACCGTTCCCAGGCGTACCAGCGGCTGCGCCGCGAGGCGCTCAACGCCGAGCGGGCCGAGGTCGTGCGGCTCCGTGACATCGGCTTCATCTCCGCCGACGTGCAGCACTCCATCGAGCGCGACCTGGACCTCGAGGACGCGCGGCTCGACCGGCCCTACTGAGTCGTCGGGCGGCGCTCGCGCGCCGGTGATCGCGGAGAGTCGGCACGGGGTCTGCGCGGAGTTGGTGCAGTTCGCGTGGGTTCGGCGCGGGGGTGCTGCTTAGCGTCGCGGGCGTGTGGATCGACGCAGCGAAACGGTGGGGGCGTGGGGTGCTGGCGCTCGCGCTGCTCGGTGTCGTGTGGCTGCTCGCGGGGCCGAAGGAAGGCTCCTCGGGGTCGGGGTCGGCGGTGTCGCTCAGCGGACCGGGGCTCGGGTCGGCGAAGGGCGCGGTGGGCGAGGGCAGCGCGACGGCCGAGCAGGTGAAGCCGCGGCACGTGGTCGTCCACGTCGCCGGGGCGGTGCATCACCCGGGCGTCTACAAGGTGCGGGTGCCCGGGCGGCTGATCGACGCGGTCAGACGCGCCGGCGGCCTCACGGACGCCGCCGATCTCACCCAGGTCAACCTCGCGGCCCACCTCACCGACGGGCGGGCGATCATCGTGCCGAGCACCGGGGCGGCAGGCGTGGGTGGCGCGGGTGGGAGTGAGGGCTCCGCGCCGGGGTCCGATTCCGGGATCAAGCTCAGCCTGAACACCGCGACCGAGGCACAGCTCGAGCAGCTCGACGGCGTCGGGCCGTCGATGGCAGCGGCGATCGTGAAGGAACGCACGAAGCTCGGCGGGTTCTCCAAGCTCGACCAGCTCGACGACGTGCCGGGCGTCGGGGCGAAGCGCCTCGCGAGCCTGCAGGAACAGCTCGAGCTGTGATCGGGGCGTCGTCGGCGTCGGTCCGGTCCGTCCCGGCCCGGTGGCGGGAGCGGGCTCGTCGCCGGGTCGTGATCGCCGGCGACGTCGGCTCGTGGAAGCCGGCGATGTCGTGGCTGGCGGTGGCCGGCGGGCTCGCCGTCGGGGCAGCCCTGCACGGCGGTGCGTGGACTCCTGTGCCGCCGCAGGCCGCCGCGGTCGCCCGAGTGGGCCTGCCGGTGCTGTTGGTCGCCGTCGCGTGCACCCGTCCGCGGTTCGGCGGGGTCGTCTGGGTGGTCGCGGCGATGGCGGTCGTGCTGGGCGGCGCACGGGCCGGAGCGATCGACCATGCCGCGGCCGCGCTCCCCGAGCGCGCGCTCACCGGCACCCGCATCACGCTCACGGAACCGCTGGCGGCGTCGAGTCGCGAGCACGCGTCGACGGCGGCGGCGCGCCTCGGTGGTCGGTCGGTGGTCGTGTCCGCACCGCGCTACGGCGCTCCGACACGCGCGATGCCACGTGGCGCGATCGTCGCCGTCACGGGCGGGGTCGAGCCGCTCGGCACGGACGGCAACGACGCGCGCCTGCGCCGGAAGGGCGTCGCCGGGCGGGTGCTCGCGTCGGCGATCACGTGGGACGGTGCGAGGCGCGCGGGCGTACTCGGGGCGATCGATCGCTTCGCGGACGCCGCGACGCGGACGCTGACCCGCGCCGTCGGCGCCCGGCGGGGCGCCCTCCTCGCCGGGATGGCCCTCGGGGTGGCCGACGACATCCCCGACGGGGACCAGGACGCGCTCCGCACGAGCGGCCTCTGGCATCTCGTGGCGGCGAGTGGCGGCAACATCGCCCTCGTCGTCGCGCTGGTGATGGCGGTCGGATGGGTCCTGGGGGTCGGGGATCGGTGGCGGCTGCTCACGTCGGCGGTCGCGGTCTGCGCGTACGTCCCCCTCGCCGGGGCGGGGCCGTCGATCGTGCGCGCGGGGGTGATGGGCCTCGTCGGGCTCACCGCCCTCGCGGTCCGCCGCGAGCACCGCACCGCCGACGCGCTCGCGCTGGCCGCCGCGCTCACGCTGTGCCTCAACCCCCGCGACGTCCTCGACGTGGGGTGGCAGCTCAGCTTCGCCGCCTCCGCGGCGCTGCTGCTCGCAGCGCCGAGCGCCACGGCCGCACTCCGCGGACTCGGCCTGCCGACGTTCCTCGCGGCAGGTCTGGCGTGCACCCTCGTCGCGACGGTCGCCACGGCACCGATCACGCTGCTGGTGTTCGGGCAACTGTCCGTGATCGGGCTCGTCGCGAACGCGCTTGCGATCCCGCTCGTCGGGATCGCCGTCTGGAGCGGCGCCGTGGCCGCGCTCCTCACTCCCCTGTCACCGCTCGTCGCGGGCTGGGCGGCGGCGCCGGGCGGACAGGCCGCCGGGGCGATGCTCACGATCGCCGACTGGTCGAGCACCCGGAGCTTCGCGGTCGTCGGCCCGGCCGGGGCCGGGGCGATCCTCGCCGGGATCCTGCTCGCGGTCGTGGTCCGGCCGCCGCGGGCGGTGGTGGCCCTGGCGGTGGCGGCGGCCACCGTGGTGCTCGCGTTCAGCGTTCCACGAGCGCCGGGTGCCCCGCGGTTGCTCGTGCTCGACATCGGCCAGGGCAGCGCCGCCCTGCTGCAGGACGGCGACGACGGCGTCCTCGTCGACGCCGGGCCGCAGGACGGCGGCGTGGTCGCGGAGCTGCGGAAGGCCGGGATCCGGCACCTGAAGGCCATGGTGCTCAGTCATCCGGCGGCGGATCACGACGGCGGGGGAGCAGCCGTCCTCGCCGCCTTTCCCACCGACCTCGTCCTCGACGGCGGCGAGCCCGGCGGCGGCCCGACGCACGATGCCGCCCTGCGCGTAGCGTCCCGGCGCGGCGTGCGGGTGGAACCCGTCCGCGCCGGCCAGACGCTCGCGTTCGGCGCGATCGCGCTGCGGGTCCGCTGGCCGACCCCCGCCGCGACACGGCGCCCCGGCGACCCGAACGACCGTGCGGCGGTGATCGACGCGACCGTCGGCACGCTCCATGCGCTGCTCCCCGCCGACGCCGAGGGCAACGTGCTCCGCACGTTGCCCGGGCTGCGCGACGCGGTCCTGGTGGTCAGCCACCACGGCTCGGCCGACCCGGACCTGCCGGCCGTCCTGTCGCGGGTCCGTCCGCAGGTCGCGGTCATCAGCGTCGGCGCACACAACTCCTACGGCCATCCGGCTCCGGCGACGGTCGCCGCGCTGGCGGCGGCGCGCGTCCCGACGCTGCGCACCGACCAGGCAGGCAGCATCGAGATCCGCGCGGACGCGTCCGGGCGGATCCTCGTGCGGACGGAGGCGTCGTGATGCGTCGGTCCGGGAGTGGAGGTCGGCGGTCGTCGTCTCGGCCGAGGGCGCCGCGAGCCGAGCGGGCGCCCCGAGCTATCGGAGCGTGTTCGCGAGCGCCGAGAGCTGGAGCGCGGTGTCCTCGAAGAGCGTGGGGCCGTGCCCGAACGCGATCACCTTCGGGCGGAGCTCGGCGAGGCGCAGGATCGCACGGCGGCAGCTGTCGCGGTCGGGCTGGTCGATCCCCGGCGGCGCGAAGACGCCGGTACGCAGCGTCGACGAGATCCCGAAGAGGGCGTCGCCCGCGATGAGGAGTCCGTCCTGCTCACGCCAGAGCGAGTGGTGACCCGGCGAATGTCCGCGCGTACCGACGGCGACGAACCCACCGCCGACGTCGTCTCCGTCGCGCAGCGCGCTGGCCCGCAGCCCCCGGTAGCGGACGACCGCGCGCTGGAGCGGCACGAGGGCCCGCCCGAGCGCGATCGGCGGCGACACGCCTGCCGCGAGATCGGCGAGGTCAGCCGACCCGCACAGCACCTCGCAGCCGTGGAGCGCCGACAGCGCCGCGACCGTGCCGGCGTGGTCGATGTGGGCGTGGGTCAACACGATCCGCTCGAGGCGCTCGTCCTTGCGGAGCAGCTTCTCGATGCGTTTGCGG
>JAVHXX010000122.1 GCA_031119595.1 Patulibacter sp.
GTCGTAGTCCCATTCGGCGATGGTGCCGTCGGAGTCGGTCGAGCCGGTGCCGTCGAAGTTGACGGGCTGCCCGACGATCGCGACCGTCGGCGCGTAGGTGAACTTCGCCACCGGCGGCAGGTTCGCGATGGTGACCGTCTGGTAGTAGAGGGTGGTGGCGCCGTCGCCATCGGTCACGAGCACGCGCACGATGTGCGGGCCGCTCGTGGTCCAGGTGTAGGTCGCCGTGCCCGTGGTGTCCTGGCCGTCGGTGAAGACGCCGTCGTCGTTGAGGTCCCACGCGTACTTGAGGCCCGAGGCGGGCGTCTCGGCATCGGTCGCGTGGGCGATCAGCGTGACGGTGTCACCGGCCTTCGGCGTGGCCGGGCTGACCGAGATCAGGTTGCCGGCGGTCGGCGCCGGGGTGATGTTCGCGTCGAAGACGGGCTTCTTCGTGTAGGTGACGCTGCGCGTGAGCACCGCGGAGGTCGCGCCGGTGTTGTCGGTGACCTTCAGCTTGACGTCCTGCTTGCCGACGGCGTGCGCCGGGACGGTGAAGATCGGCGAGGACTGCGTCGTGTACGTGCCGGACCCGAGGTCGAGCGAGTACGAGGTGATCTTCCGACCGGGCACGGGCGTGTAGGAGCCGCTCGCGTCGATCGTGCCGCCCGCCGGATCGACGATCTGCGGGTCGTTGATCCACGCCTGCGGCGTGGTGTCGCAGGTCGCAGCGGCATCCTGGATCTGCCAGGCGCCGAGCTGGAACATCTGGTCGTTGCCGGAGAGGGCGCGGCCGCGGGTGGTGTGGTTCGCGCGGTCGTCGTTGGCGACCTTCACGTCGTTGACGACGAGGTGCCAGACCCCGTCGAGCTTCTTGCCGTCGAACACCGAGAAGGAGTCGACCGGCGCGATGACCGTGTTCTTGAAGTCGCTCTGCGCGGCGACCGAGGCGTCGACCGGGTTCTGGCCGTTCACGGGCGTCTCCGAGAAGGTGACGTTCGTGAGGGACTTGTTCGCCGGGTCGACCCCGGTGGCGACCGCGCCGGCCTTGTCGAAGAGGCGAACCGACGTGCCGTCGGGGCCGACGAGCTTGATCTGCAGCCAGTGCGTGGAGTACTGGTGAACGAGCGAGTCGATGTGGATCCGCAGGCCCTTGAGCAGGCCGGTGTCGGCCACGGTGACCTTGGAGTCCTTCGTGCCGCCGTCGCCGACGATGTTGCCGATGTCGTAGCTCTGGGTGGTGTGGTACGCCCCCGGCGCGCCGGTCGGCAGCCCGTAGGTGATGTCCTGGCTGAGCGTCGGGAAGCTCAGGCGCAGCGGGACGTTCGCGCCGCACTGGAGCGCCGACGAGACGGCGATGCGGTAGGGCGCGGAGTTCGTGAACGTGCCGCTGGACGGCGTCCAGTACCGGAGCGTCGGGCTGCTGCCACCGGACGGATCGGAGAACGACAGGAACGAGCTGCCGGTCTCGAAGAGCTGCCCGCGAGCCGTACCGTCGTAGGGAGCCGTGTTGTCGCTCGTGTCGTCGACGAGCGGGAAGTTCACGTTGACGCTCTCACCCGGGGCGAGGATGCCGTCCTGGGTCCAGCTCGGCTGGAGGTTCCCGTCCTGGTCCGTGTAGAGCGGATTGGCCGTCCCGTACTGCGCCGAGGCGTCAGGCGTCGGGTAGGGCGAGATGCGTTTGAGCGTCGCCGACGCCGTGGCGGGCAACGCGGCGGAGGCCACGGCGGCCGCGACGACACCGACCAGAAGACGAGGGGAACTCATGTCCTCCCCATCGGCGCGTGCGTATGGGCTCCGTATGGGTGTCGGCAGGCGGTCGATGCCGTCAGGTCGGCGATACGTCCACGAGCGGAGTCACGTCGTGCTGAAAACCGGCTTTTCGACGCGGAGGGGCCGCAGATGCCGTCTTGGCGCGTCTACGGCGCGTGCGGCGCCGATACGCGCGAGGATCGGTCAGGCGCCGGGGAAGACGCCGGCGTCCTGGGCGTCGAAGCCGGGCGACCACGACCCGCTGCCCTGGCACCACGGGCACGCCACGCTGACCTGCTCACCGGCCCGGTTGGCGAAGACGTTGCCGGTGGCACGGCACGCCGAGCAGGGCTGGGGACCGGCCGGCTCCTCGGGAGCCTTGGCGTTCGCGCCGCGGCGGCCGTTTGGTTTCGCGGGTGTGGGCATCGCCGGGATCGTAGCCGCATGGCCGGGCCCGTAGGCTCGCGAGCGTGTCCGCCGCCGGCCGCTTCGCCCCTTCCCCCTCCTCGGAGCTCCACCTCGGCAACCTGCGCACCGCCCTCATCGCCTGGCTCGCGGCGCGATCGCAGGGCGCGCCGTTCCACCTGCGGATCGACGATCTCGACGCGGGGCGCTCGCGGCCCGAGATCGCGGCACGGCAGCTCGCCGATCTCGCCGCGCTCGGACTCGACCACGACGGCCCGGTGCCGTGGCAATCGCAGCGCACCGAGCGGTACTCGGCGGCGTTCGCCGCACTCGAGGCTTCAGGCGACGTCTACCCGTGCTTCTGTACGCGCGCGGAGATCCGCGACGCGTCCCGGGCGCCCCACGGCGCGCCGACCGCGGGGTATCCGGGCACCTGCCGCGACCTCACGGACGCACAGCGCGCTGCGCGGATCGCCTCCGGGCGCGTCCCCGCCTGGCGGTTCCGCGCCGACCCGGCGGCGGTCGCCTTCGACGATCGCGTGCTCGGCGCGCAGTCGCTCCCGGCCGAGGACGCGGTGCTCCGGCGCGCCGACGGCGCGTTCGGGTATCAGCTCGCGGTCGTCCTCGATGACGCCGACCAGGCCATCGGCGAGGTGGTGCGCGGTGCCGACCTCCTCGGCTCCTGCGCCACGCAGCGCCAACTCCAGGATCGCCTCGATCTCCCCCACACCACCTACGCACACGTGCCGCTGATGGTCGGCGCCGACGGCGCACGGCTCGCCAAGCGGCACGGCGCATCGGGCCTGGCCGATGCCCTCGCCGGGCGCCTCGACGTGACCCTGCCTGGTCTCCCGCCCGGCGTTCCGGCGACCGCCGTGCAGGTCCGAAGTGCACTCGCGCTCACCGCCGGACTGACCGAGCCGGGCGCGCAGCCGACCCTGGACGACCTCGTCTGCACCTTTTCGTACGAGCGTCTGCCGACCGGATCGACGATGATGCACGGATGCTCAAGTTGATCCGCGTCTGGTTGCCCGCCGTCCTGTGCGTCGGCGGGATCGTCGTGATCATCGCCGGAGGCGTCTCGGACGCCGCCCTCTACACCGGGATCCCGATCTTCTCGGCGGGCGCCTCCATCTGGCTCCTGAACTTCCTCTATCGCGTCGGCGTGTCCGGGGACCGCGACCGTGACACCGAGGCGGAGGCTCGCGCGTACTTCGCGAGGTACGGGCGATGGCCCGCCGACGACGACGCCGGCAGCGGGCTGGCCGGAGGCCATCGATGAGCCGATCGGCATCGAGCGCCGAGTTGCTCGCCACCAACGTCGAGATCCGCGAGTTCGCCCGCCTCGCGCGAGCCCGCGGCCGCTTCGCGATCGACACCGAGTTCGTCGGCGAGGGCAAGTACCAGTCGCTCCTGTGCCTCGTGCAGGTCGCCGTGTACCTCGACGACGCCGGCGCGGACGACGAGCCGTGGATCCTGCTCATCGATCCGCTCGACCACGCCGTCGACCCGGCGCCGCTCGCCGAGGTCATCGCGGATCCCGAGATCGAACTCATCCTCCACGCCGCCCGTCAGGACGTCGCCCTCCTGCGCCGTACCTGGCGCACCGACGTGACGAACGTCTTCGACACCCAGGTGGCCGCGGCCTTCGCCGGCCTGCGCGCGCAGATCGGGTACGAGGCGCTCCTCCGGGGCCTGCTCGGCATCAAGCTCCACAAGAGCGCGAGCTTCACCAAGTGGGATCGTCGCCCGCTCACGCCGGAACAGCTGCGGTACGCCCGCGAGGACGTCCTCCATCTCGAGATGGCCGCGGTCGAGCTGCAGGAGCGGCTGATCGTGTCCGGCCGGCTCGACTGGGCCGTCCAGGAATGCGCGCCGCTCGCCGCCGCCAGTGACGAGCGCAACGCCGACGTCCTGTTCGAGCGTCTGCCGAAGATCGCCGGCCACGACCCCGTCACCCGCGCGGTCGCCCGCGAGCTCGTGGTCTGGCGCGAGTCGACCGCCAGCACGCACGACCGCCCGGCACAGCAGGTGCTCGGCGACCAGCCGCTGGTCGAGCTCGCCAAGCGCCGTCCCACGTCGATCGACGAGCTCCGCCAGATCCGTGGCCTGGGCGAGGCCAACGGTCGCCGCCGGGCCGAGGGCCTGCTCAAGGCCATCGCCGACGGCCTCACGCGCGATCCCATCCCCCGCCGGCCGCTGCGTCAGCTCGACACCCGCCCGGAGGACGTGGCCGTGATCGCACTCTGCGAGGCGCTGCTGCGCACCCGCGCGGCCGAGGCCGGCCTCGCGTACGAGCTCCTCGCCACGCGCAACGAGCTCCAGCTGCTCGTCTCCGGGTTCCGGGAACACCACGAGAACGACGACGTCCGCGTGCTCCAGGGTTGGCGCCGCGAGGTGGTCGGCGAGGAACTGCTGTCGCTCCTCGCCGGCGAGCGCACCCTCCGCGTCGCGGACGGGCGCGTCGAGATCGTCTAAGCCCGGCGGAGCGTCCCGCGAGGAACGTCCACCCCGGCCGCCGCGGTCCTAGACCGCGGCCACGCGCGCCATCTCGGCGACGCTCGTGAGGCCCTCGCGGACGCGCAGGATCGCGTCCTCGCGGATCGTCTGCATCCCCTGGTCGCGCGCGATGCGGGCGATGCGGTCGGCGCCGGCGTTCGACACGACGAGGCGGCGGATGTCGTCGCTGACCTCGAGCACCTCGTACAGGCCGATGCGGCCGTCGTAGCCCGTGTCGGAGCACTTCGCGCAGCCGACGGGCTCGAACACCGACACCGTGGTGCCCGGGGCGTCGTCGAGGAGTTCGGCAGGAACGTCGACCGGCTGCTTGCAGTGCTCGCAGAGCTTGCGGGCGAGCCGCTGCCCGACCACGCAGGTGACGGCCGAGACGACCATGAAGGCAGGAACGCCCATGTCGACGAGGCGGCTGAGGGCCGTGGCGGCGCTGTTCGTGTGGAGCGTGGAGAGCACGAGGTGGCCGGTGATGGCGGCCTGCATCGCGATCTGCGCGCTCTCGGAGTCGCGGATCTCGCCGACGAGCATGACGTCCGGGTCGGCGCGGACCATCGCGCGGAGGCCGTTGTGGAACTCGAGGCCGATCTTCGGGTTGACCTGCAGCTGCTTCACGCCGGGCACGCGGTACTCGACCGGATCCTCGATCGTGATGAGCGTGCGGTCGCCCGTGTTCGTGAGGGAGAGGGCGCCGTAGACCGTGGTCGTCTTGCCCGAGCCGGTCGGGCCGGTCGCGAGGATGCCGCCGTGCGTGCGCGCGAGCGCCTTCATGAGGCGGGCCTGCGCGTCGGGTCGCATGCCGAGTTCGTCGAGGCCGCGAACCGTGCCGCCGGAGTCGAGGACGCGGAGGACCACCGACTCGCCGTCGACGAGCGGAAGGGTGACGACGCGAAGGTCGATGCGGCGGCCGTCGATGTTGAAGCCGACGCGACCGTCCTGCGGCATGCGGCGTTCGGCGATGTTGAGCTCGGCGAGGATCTTCAGGCGCGAGACGACGCTCGCCGCCATGCTGCGCGGCACCGAGGTGACGTCGTGGATGACGCCGTCGATGCGGAACCGGACCGTGAGCCCCTCGGGGCCCGGGTCGAAGTGGATGTCGGAGGCGTGACGCTCGACCGCCTGCGCGATGACCGACTGGACGATCTTGACCGTGGGGCCCTCGTCGTCGGTCGTCTCGCGGAGGTCGTTGATCTCCTCGACGGGGCTGACGTCGTCGATCTGCTCGAGGACGGCGCCGACCTCGGAGTCGACGCCGAGCACACGGCCGATGACGAGATCGAGGTCCTCGTCGCCGACGACGATCGGGCGCACCCGCTGGCCGGTGAGCATGGCGATGTCGTCGAGGGCGACGATGTTGCCCGGGTCGACCATCGCGACGACGAGCGTCTCGTCGTCGAAGGCGACCGGCAGCGAACGCAGGCGGCGGGCCGTGGTCGCGTCGATGAGGGTGGCGGCGCGCAGGTCGACCTCGGCCTGGCGGATCGAGAGATAGGGAAGTCCGAAGCGCTCGGCGATCGCCTGCCCCAGCTGCTCGCTGGTCAGCAGACCGCGGTCGAGCAGCAGCTGACCGATCGGGCGCCCGAGCGAACGGGCCTCGTCGACCATCTCCTCGACCACGTTGCGCGGGACCCACATCGCGTCGACGACGATGTCGCCGAGGCGGCGGCGCGGCGTCGGGACCCATCCCGCAGCCGAGCCCGGCAGGGCCGTGAGGCCGCTCGGGTTGCTCGCGACGGGTGAGACCGGCGTGGCCATGGCGCCCGCGACCGGGTCGCTGCCGTAGATGCCCGCCTTCATCGCGTTGGCCGCGGCGGCGGCTGCTGCGTCGGCGGGGTTGGCAGGACGGGGGGCGTGCTCGTGCATGTCTTGTGGGACTCAGTCGTGACTGGGGCGGCAGACGGTCCTCCCCTTGATCGGCGCCCGGGGACGGTCCTGAAGCGTGCATCGGCGGGTGGCCGGATGCCTCTCCCTCGATCAAGTGGCCAGGCCGAGGGCGTCACGAGCGTGCGTCTTGGCACGCAACGCGGCAAAACCATGAACGGATTCTTGACAAACCACAAGCAAACCTCGGCGTGTGGTTGTATCACCCAATCGGTGCCGAATGGATCGGCGCATTTCCGGGGGGAAAGCCACCACACCATGCTTCGAGCAGAAGGTCAGACGGTCAACTTGCACGCTCCAGATCCACTGCTGGATCCGGCACGCCTCGCGACGCTCAGGGACCTCGATCTCCTGAACAGCCCGCCGCAGGACAGCATCAGCAAGCTGAACCGGCTCGCGAGCCAGGTGCTCGGCGTGCCGATCTCGGCCCTCTCGCTGATCTCGTGGGATCGGCAGATCACCGTCGGCATCAACGGCGAGCCGGTCGACGAGCTCATGGACACGCCGCTCTCGCACTCGTTCTGCCAGCACGTGGTGCGGTCCGGGACGCAGTTCGTGGTCCCGGACGCCCGCCTCAACCCACTCACCGCCGACAACGGCTCGATCAAGGACTCGGGGATCCTCGCCTACGCCGGTGTCCCGATTCGCCTCAACGACGGAGAGTGCGTCGGCGCGTTCTGCGCCTGCGACCTGGAACCGCGCGAGTGGACCGAGGACGAGCTCGTGACGCTCCGCGACCTCGCGGCGGTCGCGGTCGACGTACTCGAACTCCATCGCTCCCGACGTGACGGCGGCATGCGCGACACCCTCACGGGTCTCCCCCGCCGCGCGCTCTTCTCCGAGCGTGTGCAGGAGCTCATCGACCAGCACGCCGACGGCGGTCCGGAGGTCGTGATGGTCGCCGTCGACCTCAAGGCGTTCCGGCTCTTCAACGAGGCGTGGGGCCACGAGACCGGCGACAAGATCCTCTCCGAGGTGGCGCGGCGCCTCCGCGAGACCGTGGGCTCCGGCGACCTCGTGTGCCGCCCCGCCGGCGACGAGTTCCTCGTCGCACAGGCCACCGGCGAGCAGCCGGATGCGCTCATCGGCCGGCTGCGGCACATGCTGAGCGTGCCGGAGATCCGGGTCGAGGGCGTGACGCAACCGGTCAACGCGACCTTCGCCTCGGCGCGGCTCGTGCCGGGAACCGACGCCTCGGGCCTCATCGACGATGCGCTCACCATGCTCGCCGGGACGAAGCAGTCATCGGTCCTCGGCGGCGGCACGAACTTCGTCGGACCTGCACGTCGGCGCCTGCGGCTGCGGAACGCCATCGGTGGCGCCGAGCAGCGCGGCGAGATGAGCCTCGACTACCAGCCGCTCATCGACCTGCGGACCGGCAAGGTCCACAGCCTCGAGGCGCTCCTGCGCTGGGACCATCCGGAGCTCGGGTCCGTGTCGCCGCGGGATTTCATCCCGGTCGCGGAGAGCACCGGCGCGATCGTGCCGATCGGCGAGTGGGTGCTGCGCAAGGCCTGCCATGACCTCGCCGCCTGGCGCGGCAGCACGGAGGGCGGCGAGGACCTGACCGTCGCCGTGAACGTCGCCCCGGAGCAGGTGCGTCTGCCGAGCTTCGATGCCGCCGTCGCCGGAGCCCTGCACGACGCGGATCTGCCCCCGTCGGCGCTCGCGCTCGAGATCACCGAGCGGACCATCCTCGAGGACCGGCCCACGGAGCGGCGGACGATCGAGGCGCTGCAGCACCGCGGCGTCGATCTGCACCTCGACGATTTCGGCACGGGGTACTCGTCGCTCGGCTACCTGACGCGGTTCCCGCTGGACGTCCTCAAGATCGACCGCGTGTTCGTGTCGCGCCTCGGGCTCGACGACCGCGCGACCGCGCTGGTCGAGGGCATCGTGGCGATGGCGCACTCGCTGGGCCTCGAGACGGTGGCCGAGGGGATCGAGCACGAGCACCAGGCGACGATGCTCACGGAGATGGGCTGCGACTACGGTCAGGGCTTCTGGTTCGCGAGGCCATGCCCCGGGTCACGGGTCCCGGATCTGCTCGACCAGTTCGAGGGGTGAACGGGAGCGACCACGATCTGCCGGGAGGGCTGGCGCCGGCTCGGTACCGGCGGCTCTACGGTAGGTCGATGCTGAGCGACGCCTCCTCGGAAGCCCCTCGTCCCGGGAGCGGCGACGACGGCCCGTCGGTGGCGGTCATCGGGGCCGGGATCGTCGGCCTCTCCGTCGCGTACGCGTTGATCGAGCGCGGGGTCGTGCCGACCGTCTTCGAGCGCGGGACGCCTGGCGATGCGCAGTCCGGCGGCGAGTCGCGACTGTTCCGCCATGCCCACGACGACCCGCGTCTCGTGCGGCTCGCCGTCGAGGCCCGCGACGTGTGGCGGGAGTGGGAGGATCGCTTCGGCCGGCAGCTCGTGTCGGACGACGGCGTGATCGGGCTCGGTGAGCCCGCGCTCCGGCGTCTCGAGGTCCTGCGGTCCTTCGACGAGATCCCCGCGAGCGAGATCGGCAGCGACGAGTTGGCCGAGCGACTGCCGGTGCTCACCTGGTACGACGGCGCCGCCGTGTTCGACGGCGCGGGCGGTGCGATCCGTACGCGCGCCGCGATCGACGCGCTGACCGAGGCGGTCCGCGCAGCGTCCTCGCCGGGCGATGCTCGCCCGACCGGCTCCGGCGCGCCGACGCGCGGCGGGATCGTGTTCGACGAGGTGCTTTCGGTGCGGCATCTGCCCGACGGTCGCAACGAGGTCCGGACGGGTTCCCGGGCGCAGAACTTCGACCGGGTGATCGTGTGCGCCGGCCAGGGCAACGGCTTCCTCACACGGGGGTTCGATCTGGCGATCCCCGTCACGACGGGCGCCCATGTGCGACTGACGTACGACGTCGTCGATGCCGCGCCCGTCTTCGCGGCCTGCCTCCAGGACGGCAGTGGGATCTGGGGCGAGACCGGCGTCTACGGCGCGCCGCATCCGGGGAACGCGCACTATTCGGTGGGACTCAGCGACGCGGTCGACGTGCGGCCGGATGGTGGCATCGTGGACCCGACGGGGCTCGCCGACCTCGTCGATCGCACGAACGCGTATGTCGAGCGGGCCCTCCCGGGCCTCCACCCCGAACCCGTCGGCATCCGCCATTGCTGGACGACCCAGCTCCCGTGGAGCGACGACGGCTTCGCGATCTGGGAGGCGCCGGGCGCGTTCTTCGTCGCCGGCCACAACCTCTTCAAGCACGCACCGGTCCTCGGCCGCCGGCTCGCCGCCGCGACCCTCGGAGCCCCGCTCGACGCGACGCTCCACCCGGACGCCCGCCTGGGCGCCGCGGACACGACGGCGCGCCGGTCGACGCACGCATAACGGAGCGGGGTCCCAGGCGCCCGCCACCAGGGCCGCGTCCCGCACTACGAACGCCCCAGGCGCCCGCCGCTAAGGCTCCGTCCCTCGGCACAAGGTCAACCACGAGCGCTGAGCGAGAGATCGCGCCGCAGATTTCGTTCGCGTGCGAC
>JAVHXX010000123.1 GCA_031119595.1 Patulibacter sp.
GCGCCGCGCCTGGGGACGCTTCGCCGGCGGCGTCGCCGGCTTGGGCTTCGCCGCGGCGTTCTTGGCAGCATCGGCCTTCGGCGCGGCCGGCTTCTTCGCCGCGGCCTTCGGCTTCGCGTCGGCCTTCGCCGGCTTCGCCTTCGCGGCCGGCGGCTCCTCGACGACCGAGATGGGCGAGTCGAGCTCCGGCAACTCCTGCGGCGGGAGCGCACGAGGCGCCAACCGACGGTCGGCCCAGACGTTGCCATCGGCGTCGACCTTCGCGAGCTCGTCGAGCTGGATCACGCCGTCACTGGTCGACCGCACCGCATCGCGGGTACGAGCGAGGAAGGCATTGACATCGGCGTTGAACCGCGCCGGCCGTTCGAACATCGGCACGTGGCCCGTGTCCTCGTAGATGACCGACTCCGACCCCGCGATGTCGCGGGTCCAGAGACGCAGATCACCGCTGGGCACGATGCGGTCGTTGCGGCCCCAGATGAGCTGGGCCGGCAACTCGATCCGCTCGAGCTCGTCCGACAGATCGCAGTTGCCGATCGCGTGGACCGCAGGTGCGAACCCCGGGGTGCCCGCGCCGAAGATCTGTCGCTGCACCAGTGGCCCGGGCAACCGCTCCGGGTACCGGCACACCACGCCGAGCAGCGCCCGGCGCAGCGGCGCACTCTTGGAGAGCGGATCCGAGCCGAGGCTCGCCGTCCGGGCGCCGGCACTGTAGAGCCAGCCGAAGGTCTTCAGGACCCACAACACCTGCGGGTTGCGGGCGATGTCGATCGTGACGCCCGCCGGACTGACGAGCACCAGGCGATCGATGAGCTCCGGATGCTCGATCGCGAGCTTCGCGGAGATCTGACCGCCCATCGAGTTGCCGATCAGGGTCGCCGTCTGCAGGCCGAGCTTGTGGAGCAGCGCGATGAGGACATCCGCGTAGAGCCCGATCGTGATCTCCGACTGGGGCATCGGCGAGCGCCCGAACCCCGGGAGGTCGATCGCGATCACGCGATGCTCGCGGGCCAACTGGGGAATGTTCTCCAGCCAGTTCATCCAGTTTCCGGACAGACCGTGGACGCAGATGACCACCGGACCGGAGCCGACATCGACGTAGTTGACCGTGCGGCCGAGCAACTCGGTCTGGCGCTCGAGGTCCTGCCAGGGGATGTCCTGCCACGCCGAGCGACCGACGGGACCGTATTGCAGGCGGGGTGCGAGGCGGTCGACTGGGGGAGTCGGACTCATTGTCTTTAGGCTACTGAGCGTGCTGGTTGCCATCGATGTCGATTCGACGCTTCACGACTACTGGGAACAGTTCAGTGCGGCGGCCATGGCCCTGCACGGCGTCGACCTGCCCTACGCCGACCAGCACCAGTGGAGCGTGGACTCGCTCACGCGTGAGCAGGTCAAGGCCGTCGTCTCGGCGACCCACGACGACGAGCGCATCGCCGAAGCCGTCGCCTACGACGGCGCCGCCGCGGTCATCGCGGGGTGGAAGGACGCCGGTCACGACATCCTCATCACGACGCACCGGCGCGCCGCGGCCTACGCCGCCACGGCGGCCTGGCTCGAGGCGCAGGGCATCCCGTTCGATCAGCTGCGGTGTGGGTACGAGAAGGTGGATCACTGTCGTGAGGTGGGGGTCGGCCTGCTGATCGACGATGCACCGGAAAATCTTGAGAACGCCCTCGCCCAAGGCATCGCGGTCGCCACGATCCGGCATCCCTGGAACGCCTCCCTGCTGCGCGCAACCCCCGAGATCACCTACGCCGACGACTGGTCGCGGCTCGGGCGAGCCCTTGCACCATTTCTCGGCCCTACGCACAAGGGCGACCGGCCCGTCACCTGAACCAGAACTCCGGTTAGGGCCACCTTGTTTTCCGGCCGCTCCGGTCGGTAGCGTGCCCGTCCGTGCGGCGGCGGATCATCGGGTACGGGTTGGTGGCGACGACCGCCGTGGTTCTCGGCGGCATGGTCGTCGGCCTCAGCGCGGCGAGCTCGGGCAAGATCGACGACGGCGTGCACGTCGGTGCCGTCGACCTCGCCGGCCTCACCCCGGCCGACGCCCGCGCCCGCCTGGAGCGCGAGTACCTCGCCCCGCTGCAGACCCCGATCGTGGTGCAGCGGCGCGGCAAGACCTTCCGCCTGAGCGCCAAGGAAGCCAGGATCACCGCCGACCTCGACGCGACGATCGACGAGGCCGTCCGTCACTCGGCCGAGGGCAACGCCATCAGCGACGCCTGGAAGACCGCCACCGGCAAGCACGAGGACCACGACGTCCCCGTCACGGTGACCGCCTCGGACGACGCCATCCTGCGGTTCGTCGACCGCGTGCGGCGTGGGGTGGACCGCAAGGGCAAGAGCGCGACGCTCACCTTCGAGGACGACCGCCCCGTGGTCAGCGACTCCCAGACCGGGATGGCCGTCGACCGGCAGGAACTGCGCAAGCTCGTGAAGGCCGCGGTCACCACCTCCGACCGTCGACCGATCACGGTGCCGGTCGCCGCCGCCCAGCCCGAGATGTCGGCGGCCACGCTCCGCAAGCAGCACTACACGGTGATCACGGTCAACCGCAACACGCACGTCCTGCGCCTCTTCAAGGGCTTCAAGCTGGCCAAGCGCTACAGCGTCGCCGTGGGCATGGCCGGCCTCGACACCCCCGCAGGCACCTACACGATCAACGACAAGCAGGAGAACCCGTCCTGGCACGTGCCGATGTCGGCATGGGCCGGCAGCCTCGCCGGCACGGTCGTCCCGCCGGGTCCGAGCAACCCCATCAAGGCGCGCTGGATGGGCTTCTTCGACGGCGCCGGCATCCACGGCACCTCCGACGACGGCTCGATCGGGTCATCCGCGTCGCACGGGTGCGTGCGCATGCACGTCGCCGACGTGATCGACCTCTACCCGCGGGTCCCCGTCGGCACGACCATCAACGTCGTCTGACGGCGGAGATGGTCGCATTCGCCGCCGCCACGAGCGTCTAGGCTCGACGCGGGACCCGTCCCGGTGCCGTTCAGGCGTCCGGGACGCCGATCTCGTCGACGGGCACTTCTTCCCAGCCCTGCGAGAGCAGCAGGGAGTGGTGGTCGCCGTGCCGAATGGTCAGCGTACCCAGCCAGATGCCTCGTTCCCGCTTCCTCATCGCCACGAACCACAGCGTCGTCGCGTCGCTCTGCGCGTTGATGCGATGCCACGGCAGCTCGGGATCGTCGCCCGGCTCGATGACCTCGGACTCGGCGAGCTGTGTCAGCGTCGCGATCGTCCCCTCGTGCACATGGATGTAGAAGTCGCCCACAGCGGCGACCCTAGCGAGACGGGCGCCACGGCCTCCGCGTGGGACGCCGCCCGCGACCTCCTCGACACCGACCTCGCGCGCCGCGGGCTGGCCCAGCGCACGCGGCATGCGTACGCCGCCGATCTCGCGGACCTCACCGAGTGGGCCGTGGCCCGCGACCTCCTCCCGGAAGCCACGGTCCTCGCCGACCTGCGCCGCTACCTCGCCGCACTCACGCAGCGCGGCCTGGCCCCGTCGACCGTCGCACGCCGCGTCGCCGCGATCCGGGCGCTGTTCGGCGCCCTCCGCGAGCACGGCGTGATCGAGGCGAGTCCCGCGCAGCGGCTCGGGTCGCCGAAGCGCGGCGACTACCTTCCGCGGGTGCTCTCCGCCCCGGACGCCGGCCGCCTCCTCGACGCGACCGGCGGCGCAGGCGCCCTCGGCCTCCGCGACCGGTCGATGTTCGAGCTCGCATACGGCTGCGGACTCCGTGCCGAGGAACTCGTCCAGCTCGACGTCACGGACGTCGATGCCGACCGCGAGACGCTCCGCGTGCACGGCAAGGGCGACAAGACCCGAGCGGTTCCGATCGGTGAACCGGCCCTCCTCGCCACGCTCGCGTGGCTCCAGCGAGGCCGCGCGACCATCGTGCAACACCCTGACCGCGGTCCGCTGCTCGTGTCCCGCACGGGTCGCCGACTGTCGACCTCGGACGTCCGCCGGCGGCTGGCCCGATGGGTCGATCGGGCCGGTATCGAGGGCGGTCCGGTGTCGCCCCACGCGCTTCGCCACTCCTACGCGACTCACCTTCTGGACGGCGGTGCCGATCTACGAGCCATCCAGGATCTGCTCGGTCACGCATCCATCGCCACCACGCAGGTCTACACTCGAGTTGAATCGCGCCGGGTGCGCGAGGCGTACGCCCGATCCCATCCACGGAGCTAAACGCCGCTTTCGGCGCGTTCACCAATCACACCTATGGCCACCAATTCGACGAAAACCGTGGAGCTGCGCGACCTCTGGCGCCGCTACAAGCAGCACGACGACCGTCGCGCGCGTGAGAGCCTCGTCATCGCGTACTCCCCGCTGGTGAAGTACATCGCGGGCAAGATCGGCGCGTCGCTGCCGTCGCACGTCGAAGAGGCAGACCTCATCTCCTACGGCCTCGTCGGCCTGATCTCGTCGATCGAGCGCTTCGACCCGCGCCGCGACATCAAGTTCGAGACCTTCGCGAACGCCCGTATCCGCGGCGCCATCATCGATGAGCTCCGTGCACTCGACTGGGTGCCGCGGTCGGTTCGATCGAAGGCGCGCGAGATCGAGCGAGCCCACCAGAAACTCGAGCACCGCCTCCGCCGCACCCCGACCGACGCCGAGCTCGCTGCCGAGCTCGAGATGAGCGACCAGGAGTTCCGCGAGGCGCTCATGCAGGTCTCCTCGACGACCCTCTTCGCCCTCGACGAGCTGTGGGGCTCGAGCGACCAGTCCGGCGACTCGATCTCCCTCCTCGACACGATCCAGGACCACGACTCCCCGGACCCCGCGTCGCTCGTCGACCAGGGCGAGATGCGCGAGCGCGTGGCAGGTGCCGTCGAGCGACTGCCCGAGCGCGAGAAGCTCGTGATCGCCCTCTACTACTACGAGAACCTCACGCTCCGCGAGATCGGCGAGGTCCTCGGCGTGACCGAGTCGCGGGTGTCGCAGCTGCACACGAAGGCGGTCCTGCGCCTGCGGTCGCGGATCCAGGCCGAGGACGACGAGTAGCCACCCGGCGGGGCAGCGGTCGAGCGTTCGCGCGCCGCACCACGAAAGCCCCGCACCCTCCGCATCTGACGCCCCGTCAGCCGGAGGTATGAACGGCCGTCATCCTGGTACCTTCTCTCGCTCAGTGAAGCCGCGTCAGATCATCACCGCGCACGAACCGATCGTGTGCGAAATCTGCCGCCGCACCCTGCTGCGCGGCGAGACCCCGGTGGCGTTCATCGCCGACTCGCGCCGTGTCGAGGTGTGCGAGCTCTGCGAGCCGCGCGCCGTCCACGAGGGCTGGATCCGTGAGGGTTTCCAGGACGACACCCAGGTCGCCGTGCGCCGCCGCGACCGCAAGTCGATCCTGCGTCGCCTCCGTCCCGCGCCGGCGCCGCGGCGTCCCGCGGCGAACCCGGTCGAGAGCGACGCGCGTCCGTCGCAGCCGTCGTCGGTGCAGCGCGTCGAGGAGCGCCACGTGCACGGCGTCCCCGCGAACGTCACCCTGAAACTCGAGCGCGCGATCGAGATGTTCAACTCGTCCGGGCTGCCGCATCGCATGCAGGGCATCACCCGCTCGCTGGGTGCGCCCGTCGTCGCGGTGCGTCCGTCGGCCACCGAGAACGCGATCATCCGCATCTCGATCGCCTGGGAACTCGCCTGGTATCGCTTCGAGGTCGACCTCGGCGACGACGGCGCCGGGGTGCGCCCCGTGGCCCGTGGCTCCGAGCTGCGTGAGCTCGACGAGGACGAGATGATCGCGACGAACGCGCTCAGCGAGGACGGCCTCATCGTCGAGGCCGCCCCGGCCGTCTGACGGCCCGCCCGGAGCGTGCTCCGGGCCGAGCGGGGCGGTTACTTCCCCGCGCGCGCCGGAAGCGCCCCCGGCACGCCCTTGGCGGCGAACGCGAGCTCGGTCGCGGCGATCGCCCACGCCTCTGCGGTCACCGGATATCCGCCGCTCTCGGCGACCTCACGTGCCTTGTCCGCGCATGCGATGGCGGCTGCGCTGAGCGCGGCGTCGAGATCGGCGATGGTCGGCTTCGCATCCATGGTTGCAGTGTCCCATCCGGGCGCCTCCGCCGGTTCGTGCCGCGGAGTCGTCGCTCCGCTGGCACGCCTCTGCATGGCGGGTTAGAGTGGCCTCACCGTTGTCCCCCGGACGGGCTTTCCCACCGACTCGCGTCCTGTCCAGGCGCAAGGAGCCCCGATGCCTCGCATCCGTCCCACCCTCGGCCTCGGCCTGCTGCTCGCCGCGTCCTCGGTCGGCGTCGCCGCCCCGACGGCCCTCGCCGCCGACGACCCGACCGTCACCCCGGCCCCGACGCCGATCGTCACGCCGACCCCCACCCCGGTGCCGCCCACGCCGACGCCGCGTCCGCCTGCGTCGCCTCCCGCCGTCTCGTTCGTCTCCGCGACCGACACCACGGTGACGGTGCGGATCAGTTCCGGTGCCTGGGGCATCGAGGTCTCGCTCGACGGCAAGTACGTCTCGAGCGCCAACCCGAACGGCGAGTACACGTTCAAGGGGCTCCAGCCCGAGACGACCTACGCTGTGACGGCGAAGGCCTTCTACGGCATCTACGGCGAGGACGGCATCTCCCCGGCCTCGGCGCCGCTGTCGGTCACCACGACCTCCGCGATTCCGGCGACGCCGACCCCGACCCCCGTCCCGGTGAGTGCCGCGCTGGCCGGCTCGACGTCGCTCTCGCTGCGGGGCGGCTGGTTCTCCGGCGTCGGCACCGGCCCGGCATCCGCCACCGGCACCATCGAGGGATCGACGGGCGTCTTCGGCGGCACCGTCTCCGTCGGTCCGGTCTCCGCCACGATCCTGCTCCTGGGGACGATCCCGCTCAAGGCCACGCTCGCCTTCACGCCTGCCGGCGCAGCGACGAGCACCTCGGATGCCACGAGCACCTCGCTGAAGACGAGCCAGGACGTCGCCTTCAAGCGCGTCACGTTCGGCGGCGTCTCACTGGCGGGCGCGGGGTGCCACACGGCCGCACCGGTCGCCATCAGCCTCAAGGGCGCACCGACCCTCTTCACGCTCGGTGGCATCGCCAGCGGATCCGTCTCGCTCGGCCGCCTCACCGGCTGTTCGACGTTCGGCACGCTCACCGCGAACAACGCCGGACTGTCGACGCTGAGCCTCTCGCTCACGCCGGCCACGGGACCGGTGCCGACCACCTGAGCACGCGTCGCCCGGTGTCGCCCGCCGCGTATGCGGCTCGGCGACACCGGGACGTCGCTCAGCCGGCGAGCGTCCAGTAGGCGTCCGCGCCGACCGGCTGCTCGGTCGCGACAGGGGAGAGGAGCGCCCTGGCCTCGTCGCGGTCGACGCGCATGACCTCGGCGACCTCCGCGGTGGCGAGCGGCTCGCCGGCCCAGGTGAGCAGCTCGGTCACGTCGGCCGGAGGATCGCGGCGCTCGATCTGGCGGGCCAGGTTCGCGAGGACGATCTCGTAGGTCGAGAGCGGGTTGAACCCGGGCACGGCATGGGCGCCGTCGGGTCGCTTGAGCTCGTAGCTCGGCGCCGAGTAGCGGCGTGCGTCGGCGGGGCCCGAGAGGCGGTGGTCGAGCGCGCGAGCGCGCGGCGACGGCTTGCGCGCCGCGGCGGCATCGGCCTGGAGCGCCACGCTCACGTCGTTGCCCTCGACCCAGCCGGCGAGCTCGGCGGGATCGAGGCCGGCCTCGGTGGCCGCCTGTGCGATGAGCCCGTCATCGTCGAGCAGGCCGCCCGCCATCCCGAGCACCCGCAGACGCCGGAGCAGCGCATCCTCGTGATCGGGTGCGTGCAGGCGAGCGGCGACGACCGCCCGGCAGGCCGGCTCGCTCGAAGCGGCGCGCGCCTTCGGCCCACGCGCGATCGGCATGCCGTACTGCGCCTGGAGGCCGTCGGCGCCGCCGGCGAGCTTCTCGGCCTCGCCCGGCTCCCTCGTGAGCACGATGAGCACGGTGCGCCACGAGAGCTGGCCGCCGTACTGCCAGCGCAGCGCCTGCCGCACCGGCTCCGCGGAGAACGCGAACGGACATGCCGGGTCCGTGAAGTGGGTGATCTCGACGAGCTGGGACATGCCCGGCAGCCTTGCATGCCGCGCCGGCACGCGCGCGGCCTCGGTCCGCGACGTCACCGGTCCGGGCGACGAGGCCGGCAGGTGCCTGCTCTAGCCTCCGCCGCATGGCTGCCGCTCCGCTCCCGTTCGACGACGCCGGCGCGGGACCCGCGATCCTCCTGATCCACGGGCACCCGTTCGACCGCACGATGTGGGCGCCGCAGCTGCGGACCCTGTCCGACGAGTTCAGGCTGATCGCGCCGGACCTTCCGGGATACGGCGCGGCCCCGCCTCGCGGGCGGACGACGACCATGCGCGCGTTCGCCGACGACCTCATCGCGCTGCTCGACCACCTCGAGCTCGCGTCGGCGACGGTCGTGGGGCTCAGCATGGGCGGCCTGGTCGCGATGGAGTTGGGCCTCGGCGACCCGGACCGGATCGACCGGCTCGTGCTGGCCGCCACCACTGCGGCGCCGGTCACGCCGGAGGAACTCGAGCAGCGCCGTGCCACCGCCGACCGGATCGAACGCGACGGCATCCTCGACGTGGCCCTCGACATGGCCGGCCGCCTCTTCGGCGCGCAGGCCCGCCGTGACCCCGAGATCGTGGGTCCGCTGCTGCAGACGATGATCCGCAGCTCGCCGGCCGGCGCCGCCGCGGCGCTGCGCGGGCGCGCCGAGCGCCCGGACTACCGGGCGCTGCTGCCTCACCTGACGGTCCCGTCCCTCGTGATCGCCGGCGACGACGACGCGTTCGCGTCCGAGGCCGTGACCCAGGAACTCATCGGGGCACTCCCCGGACCGGAGGTCGTGCGGATCGCCGGCTCGGGTCACCTACCGAACCTCGAACTCCAGGACGAGTTCGACGCGGCGCTGCGGGCGTTCGTGCGCTGAGGGCGCTCAGCCCTCGGCCGGGAGCGGCGTGGCCCGCAGCACGTGCCAGGCGATGAGGCAGGCGGCCGTCCGATGCGGCGACCACGGCTCGGCCATGACGACGAGTTCCTTCTCGGTCGGGCGGACCGGGAGGTCGAAGATCTTCGCGATGCCGTTGCGGATCGCCACGTCGCCGGCGGCGAGGACGTCCGGGCGGCCGAGCACGAACATCAGGAACAGCTGCGCGGTCCACGGCCCGATCCCCGGCAGCGCGACGAGCGCGGCCTGGGCCTGGTCCTCCGGGAGGTCGTCGAGCGCGTCGAGGTCGACGACGCCGTCGAGGATGGCCCGCGAAAGGCCCTGCAGGGTGCGGGCCTTCGCCCCGGACAGGCCGACCGCGCGGAGTTCGGTCTCCGTGTGGGCGAGGAACCCTTCGGGCGTGGGCTCACCGCCGAGCAGGTCGACCACGCGCCCGTAGATGGCGGCGGCCGAGGCGACGGAGAACTGCTGACCGGTCACGGACCGGGCGAGCGACGCGAACCGCGACCCGTGCCCCGGACGTCCTCGCAGCCGCTCCGGCGGCTCACCCCACGTGCGGATCGCGTCCGCGAAGGATGGCTCGATGGCGCCCAGCGCCGCCAGCTCCTCGCGGTGTCCCATCGGCGGGCACGCTACCGCGGCGCGTCGCGGCGACCGCCCGCGACGCGCGACGGCGGCCTCATCAGAGCGGGATGTTGCCGTGCGGGCGCAGCGGCGCGTCGCTGCGACGGCCCTCGAGGAGGGCGAGGGCGCGTGCGACCTCGCGGCGCGTCTCGTGCGGCTTGATGACCTGCTCGACCCAGCCGCGCTCGGCCGCCGGGTACGGCGTGTTGTGCTCGGCCTGGTAGGCGTCGACGAGTCCGTCGTACTGGGCCTCGACGTCGCCACCTTCGGCCATCGTCTGCAGCAGTTCCCGGCCGTGCAACACCTTCACCGCCGCGGGGGCGCCCATCACGGCGATCTCGGCCGTCGGCCAGGCGAGATTGACGTCGTTGAGGCTGTGCTTGGAGCCCATGGTCGCGTAGGCCCCGCCGTACGCCTTGCGCAGGGTCACGG
>JAVHXX010000124.1 GCA_031119595.1 Patulibacter sp.
GCCGTGAGCCGCGCCGCGCGCTGCTGCTCGGCGCCGGCGCCGCGGCCGCGGTCCCGCTCGTCACGCCGCGTGTGCGGCGCGCCCCGCAGCCGGCCGTCGCCGGCGGCCGCACCGTGCGGGTGATGTCCGCGAACGTCTACAAGGGGCGTGCCGACGCGGCGGCGGTGGTGGCGCTCGTCCGTCTCCACCGGCCCGACATCCTCGCGCTCCAGGAGCAGAACCCACGATTCCTGCGCGAGCTCGCCGAGGCCGGACTGTTCGACCTCCTGCCGCACCGCGTCGTGGGCGACGGAGGCCGCCTCGCCGACGGCGCGATCGTGTCGCGTCATCCGCTCCGGCCCACGGCGCCCGAGCTGCCGAGCGAATACGTCGCGGCGATCGTCGACCTCCCCGGCGGGCCCGTGCCGTTCCTCTGCGCGCACCCGCTCCCGCCGTCGAGCCCTCGCTACGAGGGCCCGTGGATCCGCTCGCTCGCGCAGCTGCCCGCGCCCGAGGGCTGGATCGCCGGTGGGCTGGTCGCCGGGGACTTCAACGCGACCCTCGACCACCCGCAGTTCCGATCCGTGCTCCGCGGCGGTTGGCGCGACGCCGGGAGCGAACTCGGCGGCGGGCTCCGCCCGACGTGGCGGGGCCGGGCCATCCTGCGGCTCACGCTCGACCACGTCCTCGCGCCGCCGGGTGCGGCGATCCTCGACTACCGGGTCGACGCGGTCGCCGGCAGCGACCACCGCGCGATCACGGCCACGGTCGAGCTGCCGCCCGCCGAGGCCTGAAACGCAGCGCTAGCGCGCGCTGACGGGCCGCGCCGCGCCCGGCGCCGCGGCGTCGTGACGGGCCGCGGCGATCTGCGCGAGCGTGTCGAGGACGGTCAGCGCCGGCGGCACGGTCTGCACGCCGGCCCGGGCGACCGCGAAGATCAGGCGCGACGTCGGGCTGCCGATCACGGGGCACGTGACGAGCCCGGGTGGCCGCAGCGGCTGCGCGAGCCGGGGCACGAGTGCCACGCCCGCGCCGGCCGCCACGAGCGCGGCGACCGCGTCCCACTCGCGGCAGTAGTGGTGGACATCCGGGCTGAAACCGGCGACCGCGCACACCGCCGTCATGATCAGGGAGCACGGATCGACGGGGGCCGCGGAGACCCACCGCTCAGCGGAGAGCCGCTCGAGCCGGATGCCGTCGCGGACGGCCGCCGCCGTCGCCAGCGGGTGACCGGCCGGGAGCACGAGGTCCATGACGTCGGTGAGCAGGTCGACGCGGGTGTAACGCGGGTCGCTGCGCAGGGGCGCGTCGCGGTAGTCGACGGCGACGACGATCTCGACCTGTCCGGTCTCGAGCAGTTCGAACGCCTCCGGCGGCTCCGTCTCCCAGACGCGCAGGTCGAGGTCCGGGTGGGTGCGGCCGAGCTGGTCGATCGTGGGGCCGACGAGCGCGGCGATGCCCGTGGCGAGGCTGCCGATCCGGACCTGTCCGACGACGCCGTCGGACCATGAGGCCAGGTCGGCCCGGGCCCGCTCGAGCTGCTCCGAGACGACCGCGGCGTGCTCGAGGAGGACGTGGGCCTGGCCGGTGAGGCGCACCCCGCGACCGACGCGCTCGAGCAGCGGCACGCCGAGGTCGCGGGAGAGCCCGGTGAGCTGCTGCGACACGGCGGAGGGTGTGAGGTGCAGCGCGCCCGCGGCCGCGGACACGGTGCCGAGACGGTGGACCTCCTGGAGCACGCGCAGACGCCGCAGGTCGATGACGGGATCGTCGATCATTCAGAGATCGTGAACGGTTTCGTCCGGAAAATCTAGATGGACTTACGCTTTCGGGCGGGGCAGGATGGAGGGCATGGATCGACGCGCCGGACTGCTCTTCGTCGCCCTCGGATTCGCCTGGGGCATCCCGTACCTGCTCATCAAGGTCTCCGTCGAGGAGGTGTCGCCGGCGTTCCTCGTGCTCGCGCGCACGGCGCTGGCGGTGCTCCTGCTGCTGCCGATCGCGCACGCGCGCGGGCAGCTCGTGCCGGTCCTCCGGCGCTGGCGGGTGCTCCTCGCCTACGCGATCATCGAGGTGGCGATCCCGTGGATCCTGCTCGGCAACGCGGAGCAGCACCTGCCCAGTTCGACCACCGGCCTGCTCATCGCCGCGGTGCCGCTCGCGGGCGTGGTCGTGGCGCTCGTGTCCGGGAGCGGCGAACGGCTGGGGACGGCCGGGTGGGTCGGCCTCGTCGCCGGCCTGGCCGGGGTCGCCGCGCTCGTCGGCTTCGACATCGACACGTCCGACCTCGGATCGGTGCTCGAGGTGTTCGTGGTCGTCGCGGGCTACGCGATCGGACCGGCGATCCTCGCGCGGTACCTCAGCGACGAACCGGGGATCGCGGTCGTCGCGGTGTCGCTCTCGATCGTCGCCGTGGTCTACCTGCCGCTCGTGGTGCTCGGCGGCGGGCTGCCGGCGGCGGTCCCGTCGACGAAGGTCATCGCGTCGATCGTGGTGCTGGCGGTGGTCTGCACGGCCGGCGCGTTCGTGATGCTGTTCTCGCTCGTCGGGCTCATCGGAGCGGTCCGGGCGACGGCCATCACCTATGTGAACCCGGCCGTCGCGATCGTGGCCGGGGCGGTGTTCCTCGGCGAGCAGATCACCGTGTGGACGGTGGTCGGGTTCGGGCTCGTGCTCGTCGGGTCGTACCTCCTCACGCGCCGCGCGTCGCCGCGGGACGAGGTCCGGGAGCGCGTGCCGGGCGACGGCGCCGTGGTCGCGATCGCGGAGCCGCTCGTGCCCGCAGGGCGCGTCCGTTCCACCTGAGTCGGGGTCCGCGGCCCCGCTCGGACGAGAGCCGGTCGGGGGCGTCGGGGCGGATTCCCGGGGCGTGGTCGGGCCGTTCGCGGGCGGCTGCAGGATCGCTTGCATTCCGCCGCCGTGGATGCGAACGTATGTTCGGTCATGGTGATGGACGTCCTGATGTCTCGGCTAGAGCTCGTCGTTGCAGTGGGAGACCGCCGCACGCTGTTGCGAGCTCCGGTCGCGCTCGCACCCCCACCCGGTGGTCCCGACCGGGTCGGTGCCTGCTCGCCTGCTGCCGAGGCACAGGGCGTCCAACCTGGCATCTCGCTCGCCGAAGCCCTCGCGCGTAGCCCGCAGCTCGTGCTCGTTCCGCCCGATCCCGTGGCGGTCGACCGAAGCTGGGAGGCACTGCTGGCTGCCCTTGAGGGCATCGGCGCGGCGCCCGAGCCGCTCGCACCCGGGGAGGCGTGCTTCGACATCGCCGGGTTGCGGCGGATGTACCGCGGCCTCGACGGGGTGATCGCGGCGACCCGCCGGGCGGTCGGCTGGCCCGGCCTGCGGATCGGGCTCGGGCCCGTGCGGTTCTGCGCGCAGGGGGCGGCCCGGCGGGCCGGTCCGCGCCGCGCCGCGCAGATCCACGGGGCGACGGAGCTCGCGCCGATCCCGGTCGAGCTGCTCTCCTGCCGCGAGCGCACCGCGCGGCTGCCGGTCCCCCTGCGGCGCTTCGGGCTCACCACCCTGGGCGACCTCGTGCGGATCGGCCGGGGGCCGCTCGGCGAGCGGTTCGGCGCGAGCGGCGTCCTCGCCCACGATCTCGCGAGCGGCCTCGACACGCCCCTCGTCCCGCGGGTCGCGGGGAGTGATCTCGTGGAGCGGTTCGACCTGCCCGAGTCGCTCTCGGGGGAGCTGCTCGACCGCGTCCTCGGGCTCCTGCTCGACCGGCTGCTCGCCCGCCGTGAACGGGAGGGGCGCACGCTGCGCACCGTGGTGCTCGAGGCGGCCCTCGTCGAGGGCGGCACCTGGCGTACGCGCGTGGTGCTGCGCGAGGCGACGGCCGACCGCGCGCGCCTGCACCTGGCGCTCGCCCCACATCTTGCGCAGCTCAGTGCGCCGGCGCAGTCGCTCGGCGTCCTGGCGGAGTCCTTCGGCGGGCCGCCCTCGCAGGCGATCCCGCTCCTGGAGGATTCCGAGGAGCGCAGGAAGGCGCGGCTTCGGGAGGGGCTGCGTCAGGTCAGCGCGGGATCGGGTGAAGACGCACTGCTGCGCATCGTCGAAGTCGATCCCGCGTCTCGCCTGCCCGAACGGCGGATGGCCCTCGCGCCTCGCGAGACATGAGCGGCGGGGTGGGGCCGGGCCGCGCCGCGGCGTCCGGGCAGCGTGGAGGCTCGGCTCACGGAGCGGTGGGACGCGGGGCGCCGCGAAGTCGCACGGCGCCGCGGCGGCTCGGGGTGCCGCAACCGGTCGTCGTCGACGCCGAGCGCAGCGGCTACCCGCGCATGGTCGACGGAGCCGTGGTCGAAGCGGTCCGAGAGAGCTGGCTCGTCGAGGACCGCTGGTGGGCGCCGGCCCCCGTGCGGCGGCGGTACTGGGAGGTCGTCACCCGGACCGGGCAGAACCTCGTCGTGTTCCGCGACCTCCGCACCGACACGTGGTTCCGGCAGGTCGCGATGGGCTGAGCCCCGGTGGTGCCGCGCACCGCGCCGCGAGCGCGATCGAGGACGAGCCGGGGCGCCTCCTGAGGGGCTTCAGGCCTTGCGGTACGGGTCGATCAGGACCGAGTCGATCTGGTACGAGCTCCCGAGCACGTTCACCGGCGATCGGAACACGAGCTGCACCGATGCGGCCTTGCCGGCCTGCGTCATCGGGATGTCGACGGCGAGCGGCTGCAGATCCGACGCACGCCAGAAGCCCGGCAGCAGGGTGGTGTTCGTGCGCGAGTGCACGAGCACTTCCTTCGTGGTGCCGTCGATGTCGGTGTAGCGCAGCCAGGTGCTGAGCAGGCCCACGAGCCCGTTCGCCTTGTACATGTAGCGGAAGTACGGGTGCTCATCGGTCACGCAGAACGCCGGCGAGACCGCCATCGCCACGCCGGGCAGGAGGCCGTTGCCGAGCGAGAGTGAGTACGACCCGTCGGTGATGTCCTGGGCGTCGTTGCCCCGCACGATCTTGGCGGCGGTCAGCGCCCAGCCGAGAGCGCCCGTCTCGAAGTTGCCGGCCGGAGCGAGCGAGTAGCTGGCGCTGTCGCCGTACTTGGCGAAGGCCTTCGTGGTCGGTTGGTCGGCGCACGACGGTGCGGCCTGGGCGATCCCCGGTGCGGCGACTGCGAGCGTCGTGCTCGCAATCGTCACCACACGCACGAACGTCCTGTTCTTGCGGAGAGGCAATGTTTCCCCCGAAACTTGCGTGATGCTTGACACAAGAGTTATCGAACGAACTGCAAGAAAGCAGGAGATCGTGAACGCGCCATAGTGGTCCATCCAGTTTGGTGCGCAGAATCGGCACCGTCTTCCGCAGTTCCGTGTCGATTGCCTCGGCAGTCTGGGGGCATGTCGCAACCGAGCACGCCGCGAGGAGAGGATGGCCAGGCGTCCATCGAGCACCTCGGGGTGATGGCCGTGGTCGCCATCGCGCTCGTCGCCGCGGGTGGTGGGGTCGCCGTCGCCGCGCCCTCGGTGCTCAATCGCGTCACGACCGGCATCCAGCAGGCGCTCTGCACCGTGACCGGGGAGGCGTGCGTCACGCTCGCCCGCGAGCCGTGCCCCACGCTGCGCACCGCGAAGACCACCGACCAGGGCCTCACGATCGCCTCCATGCAGCTCGGCCACGACCAGGTGCTCTCGATCGAGCGCCGCAGCGACGGGACCTATGCGATCTCGCTGGTCGAGGGCGCGCAGCGCGGGGTCGAAGGGGAGGAGGGCGCCGACCTCGGCCGCGGGACGGCCGCCGTCGAAGGCACGGCCTCGGTGGGGCTCCGTGCCGGCCGCACCTATACCGCGTCGACGCCCGCCGAGGCCAGGGCGCTCGTCGCCCGCCTCCGCGACCAGAAGTCGGTTGCCGTCCGGTCGGTCATCGCGGGGGTCGCCGATCTCGCAGGGCTCGAGCGGGCCGACCCGCAGGTCTCGTCGTACGTCCTCGCGGGCACTGGTGCCGTGAGTGCGCTCGGCAAATTCGGGCTCGGCGAGCTGGCGGCGGTCGGCGGGAAGCTGTCGGCGAGCGGCGAGCTGGGGGTGAAGATCGCCGCACACGAGCGGCAGATCACCGCGTATGCCCGCCTCGACGGCGCTGCCACGGTGTTCTTCGACGCGCTCCAGAACCTGTCGCTTCCGATCGAGCACACGAGTGGCGGACGCACCGCGAAGGGGCATGCCGTCGCCGGAAACCCGATCGGCGTCCAGCGGCGCGCCGACGCGGTCGCCGGTGGCTCCATCGCCCTCCGGTACGGCCCCGGACCCACGTTGCTCGAGGTCGAGGTGGTCGGCTCCGTCGGGACCGGCTCGAGGCAGCGGGAGATCCACGCGCGCCTCGACCCGTCCGACCCGGCGGTGTCCTCGGCGCTCGCGGCGTGGCGGCGCTCGCCGACGTCGACCGACTCGCTGTCGGCGCTCGGGCGGGCGGCGGCGGGCTCCGCCGCCGTCGACGTGCGCACGTTCGCCACCACGGACACCCATGACGCCCACGAGCACCACGCGTCGATCGGGCTCGACGGCATCACCTTCGGTGGTCGCTATGGCAGCCGCACGAAGGTCAGCGAGCTGCTCGAGGAGCGCTCCCGGCCCGTCGGTGGGCTGTGGGAGCAGCGGCTCGACTGCGTCGTCGGCGGCTGACCGATGGGCCGATCGGCGTCCTCAGGCTCGTGGGCCCTCGACGAGAGGGGTGCCGGCATAGACCTGTTCGAGGAGGTCGAAGGCGCGCTCGCCCACCGCCGTGACCCGCGCGACAATCGTGCTGGCCGGATCCCCTTCGAGCACGCTTCGGGCGAGCTCTTTGCCCACGGCCTCGTACGCGCCCGTGACGAGGGCCGCGGCCGTGATCGCCTCGGGCGAGCGCGGGTCGTCGAAGTCGAGCATCACGACGGCGGTGAGGTGTTCCCGCTGGCGCTCGGCCATCTGCAGCCGTCGCGAGACGAGCCCCGGGTGGGCGTCGATCATCGCGAGGAAGTGCCGGCGGTTGCGGACGGCGCGGTCGTCGAGCCGCGCCCATTCGCCGAGCGGGATCGACGGCCACCGGATCGCGATGTCGTCCCGCAGGACCCGCACCAGGCCTCGGCCCGGGGAGCGCAGGTCGGCGAAGGCGTCGAGGGCGGCGAGCCACTCCGGCTCGCGGTCGAAGAGCAGGTCCTCCTTGGCCCCGAAATAGTTGAACACCGTCTTCACGGAGACCTCGGCGGCTCGGGCGATCTCGGCGACGGTCACCGCGTCGAACCCGCGCTCGAGGAACAGGCCCGTCGCGATGTCGGAGATGCGAAGCCGCGTCTGCGCCTTCTTGCGCTCACGGAGTCCTGCCATGCGCACGACTGTAGCGTCAACCTTTCCTTCACACGACTTTTGCATGGCTTGCATTGTTTGACCGTCCATGGCAGGGTGAGGCGCATGACCTCACCCGCAGGCAACGCGATCGAGGCCACCGGCCTCGTCAAGCGCTTTGGCGACAAGACCGCGCTCCACGGTGTCGACCTCACCGTCAAGACCGGCACCGTCACCGCCGTCCTCGGCCCGAACGGCGCCGGCAAGACCACCGCGGTCCGCATCCTCACCACGCTCACCCCCGCCGATGGCGGCTCGGCCACGGTCGCCGGCTTCGACGTCGCCACCCAGGCCGACCAGGTCCGGCGCAGCCTCGGGCTGGCCGCGCAGGACGCGACCGTCGACGGTCTCCTCACCGGCCACGAGAACCTCACGATGATCGGCGAGCTCCACCACCTCGGGCGCAAGGCCGCGAAGGCCCGCGCCGACCAGCTCCTCGAGGAGTTCTCGCTCACCGACGCCGCGGACCGCCTTGCGAAGCAGTACTCCGGTGGCATGCGCCGCCGTCTGGACCTCGCCGCCACGCTCGTCGCGCGGCCGCCGGTCCTGTTCCTCGACGAACCGACCACCGGCCTCGATCCCCGCGCGCGGGCCGAGCTCTGGGACGTCCTCGACGGCCTCACCGCACGCGGCAGCACCATCCTGCTCACCACCCAGTACCTCGAGGAGGCTGAGCGCCTCGCCGACGACATCGTCGTGATCGACCACGGTCGAGTGATCGCCCAGGGCGATTCGCGCGAGCTCAAGCGGAAGGTCGGTGGAGACCAGCTCCAGCTGATCGTCTCCGACCCGGCGAAGCTCGACACCGCCGTGGCCATCCTGCAGCGCGGCGCTGGGAGCGACCCCGTCGTCGATCGCCAGGCGCGCACGGCCACCGTCCCGACCAACAGCGGTGTCGCCGCGCTCGCGGCCGTCTCGGTCGCCCTCGCCGACGCCGGCATCGAGGTCGACGACCTCGGCATGCGCCAGCCCACCCTGGACGAGGTCTTCCTCACGCTCACGGGCAAGCCGGCGACCGACGACGACACCTCCGCCACCGACCAGACCCTTCAGGAGGCCGTGCGATGAGCGCCGTCCCGAGTCCCGATGTCCACGCCGGCGACGACGGCGGCCGCCTGCTCCACGACACGTGGGTCATCGCCCGCCGTGGCCTCAAGCACATGCAGCGCCAGCCGGAGGTCCTCACCGACGCGACCATCCAGCCGATCATGTTCGTGCTGCTGTTCGCGTACGTGTTCGGAGGGGCGATCAACCCGCCCGGTGGCGTGAGCTACCACGAGTTCCTGATGGGCGGGATCTTCGCCCAGACGATGGCGTTCGGCATCTTCGGCGTCGCGATGTCGCTCGCCGCCGACCGCGCGAACGGCGCCATGGACCGGTTCCGGTCGCTGCCGATCGCCAAGGGTTCCGTGCTCGCCGGTCACGCGGTGGCCAACCTGCTCAAGGGCCTGTTGCCGATCATCCTCATGTCGATCGCAGGCCTGATCGTCGGCTGGCGCACGCACAACGACCTCCCGCACGTGCTCGCTGCGTATGGGCTGATGATCCTGTTCACGTTCGCGATGATCTGGGTCGGGATCCTCCTCGGCAGCGTGCTCGGCACACCCGAGGCGGTGCAGGGCGTCGCGTTCATCGCGATCTTCCCGCTCACCTTCGTGGCATCGACCTTCGTGCCCACCTCGACGCTCCCGGGCGTGCTGCGCACGATCGCCGAGTGGAACCCGATCAGTGCCCTCTCGAACGGTCTCCGCGAACTCTTCGGCAACCTCGGCGCCAACCCGCCGCACGAGACCGTCTGGTCCCTGCAGCACCCCGTGCTCTACACGCTCATCTGGATCGCCGCGATCACCGTCATCTGCGCGCCGCTCGCCGTGCGCGCCTACCAGAAGTCGATCAGCGACTGACCGCGCGCCGCGGCCGGCGGGGTGGACCCGTCGGCCGCGCCGGCCGCCGCGTCAGCGCTTGACGACCGTCGGCCCCGCCGACGGTGCGTACGGAGACGGCGCCGCGGTGACGATCACCGGCGCCGTGGGCGAGGTCGCCGACGATGACTTGGGCGCCGGCGACGGCGCCGCGACCGGCTTCGGCACGCGCATCTTGGGCGAGTAGGCGATGTCCGCACCTGTGTCGTGATGCTCGATCAGACACCAGGCGACCTTGTCGGACGCGTCGCGGTTCAGACGCACCTTGAGCAGGTTGCCCGTCGCGGGCCACGTGTTCGAGAGCGCGGACGCCAGCACCTTCTTGCCGGAGGTCGGGCTGTGGCCGCTGCACGCGACATCGACATCCACGCCCGGCAGCTCGGTCAGCAGCGGGTTGGCGGCACCGTCGACCGGCTCCAGGAACACCCGCAGCGTGCGCGCCTTCAGCTGGAAGCGCACGCCATGCGCACGGTCGATGCCGACCTTGGCCGGAGCCGCCGCCGAGGCCGCCGGGACGAGCGAAACCGCGACCGCCGCCGCGAGCAGGACCGGGACGGAGCGTGTCATGCGGCGAAGCGTACCCGCCGGACCACGCCGACGCGCCAACTGAACACAACTCCTCGATACCCCGAGGATCCGGGGCGGCCGCGCGGGCGGAGACGATCAGGCGACGGTGGCGGCGGTGTCGGCCATCGGGCCGAAACGCACGCAGTTCTTGCCGGCATGCTTCGCGCGGTACAGCGCGGCGTCGGACTCGGCGATGAGCGACGCGACGTCCTGGACCTGCGGGCCGAGCTCGGCGACAC
>JAVHXX010000125.1 GCA_031119595.1 Patulibacter sp.
GGAAGGACGCCACCGACGAGCAGCTCGTCGCCACCGGCGAACGCCTCGCCCGCCTGTGCCACGAGCGCCGCGTGCTCTTCTTCATCAACGACCGCCCGGACCTCGTGAACCCGATCGGCGCCGACGGCGTCCACGTGGGCCAGGACGACCTCTCGGTGGCGCAGGCGCGCGAGATCGCCGGGCCCGCCGCGCTCGTCGGCGTATCCACGCACGCGCCCGAGGAACTGGCGCAGGCCGCGAAGGACGGCGCCGACTACGCGGGCGTCGGCCCGGTCCACGCGACCCCCACGAAGCCCGGCCGGCCCGCCACCGGCTACCGCTACGTGCACCACGCCTCGCTCCACGCGAAGCTGCCGTGGTTCGCGATCGGCGGCATCGACGAGACGACCGTCGACCGCACGCTCGCCAGCGGTGCCGAGCGCCTCGTGGTCGTTCGCGCGATCGCCGAGGCAGGCGACCCCCGCGCCGCCGCCGAGCACCTCAAGACCGCAATCGCCGACCGGCCGCGCCGCGCGAGCGCCGAGGAGCGCAACGAGGCCGTCCGCTCCGAGCTGCGGCCGTTCGCCCCCGGTGAGCGGCCCGCACCCGCGGCCATCGCGTCGTTCCTCATCGCGGCGATCGGGCTCGTGAACCTGTTGCTGCTCGCGATCGGCTACGAGCCGCGGGAGTCGCTGCGCACCACCGACGCGACCGTCGCGCAGATCGTCTTCGGGATCGCCGCGCTCGGCCTGTCGGTCGGGGTGTGGCGGCTGAAGGCGTGGGCGCTGCTCATCACCGAGGCGCTGCTCGGCATCACCGCGCTCACCACCTTCGGCGGACTCATCCTCGCGAACTCGTTCCATGCCGCCATCGCGCTCGTCGTGGCGATGCTCGTGGCCGGGTGGCTCTTCTACCGGCTCGTCCGCGTGCTCGCTCGTGCGCAATCACCACGACACCTCCCGGATCACACGACGCCCGCAGACCCCGGGCTAGTGTCAGGACCGTCGACGGAGTCGACCGTCACCGCGGCCGCCATCGGGCCCGCCGCGGGCGACGAATCCCCCGCCGAGCGCTAAGACTCTCAACCGCCACCGCTCCCAAGTAGGTTCAACAGCACCATGCCTGACCAAAGCTTCGATCTCGTCGTCATCGGTTCCGGTCCAGGCGGGTACGTTGCCGCGATCCGCGCGGCCCAGCTCGGGCTCAGCACCGCGGTGGTCGAGAAGGACACGGTCGGCGGCCGCTGCCTCAACGTCGCGTGCATCCCGGCGAAGGCCGTGCTGCGCTCCGCCGACGTCCTGAGCGAGATCGAGGAGGCCGCGGAGTTCGGCATCACGGTCGGTGCGCCCACGGTCGACTTCGACCAGGTCAACGAGCGCCGCAAGAGCGTGATCTCCACCCTCACCGGTGGCGTCGCGGGGCTGCTCAAGAAGAACGGGGTCGAGTACATCGAGGGCTTCGGCAAGCTCACTGCCGACGGCAACGTCGAGGTCGACGGCTACGGCACCCTCACCGTCGGCAAGGGCGTGCTCCTCGCGACCGGCTCCGTGAAGCGCGCGATCCCCGGCATCTCGTACGGCGAGCGCGTCATCGGCACCGAGGAGGCGTGGGCGCTGCCCGCGATCCCGGAGACCCTCGCCGTCGTCGGCGCCGGCGCGTCCGGGTCGGAGATCGCCTCCGCGTACGCGCGCCTGGGCTCCAAGGTCACGCTGCTCGAGGGCCTCGACCGCGTCGTGCCGAGCGAGGACGCCGACATCTCCCGCGTCGTCGCCCGCGGCTTCAAGAAGCAGGGCATCGACGTCCTCACGAAGACCTTCGCCGAGAACGTTCGCGAGGAGGGCGGCAAGGTCGTTTACTCCGCCGGCGGCGAGGAGCGCTCCGCCGACTACCTCGTGATCGCCACGGGCCGCGGCCCGGACGTCGAAGGGCTCGGCCTCGACGTCGCCGGCATCGAGCTCGACGGCCACCTCATCAAGGTCGACGGCCACCTGCGCACGAGCCGCAAGGGCGTGTGGGCCATCGGCGACCTCGTCCCCGGCCCGGCGCTCGCGCACAAGTCGATGGAGGAGGGCATCATCGCGGTGGAAGACGTCGCCGGCCACGAGGCCAAGCCGCTCGACTACCCCTTCATCCCGCGCGCCACGTTCTGCACCCCGAACGTCGCGAGCTTCGGCTACACCGAGGCGCAGGCGAAGGAGCTCGGCTACGAGGTCAAGGTCGGGAAGGTGCCGTACGGCGCCGTCGGCGCGCCGCTCGTCTACGGCGACCGCGCCGGCACGGTGAAGATCGTCGTCGACGCGAGGTACGGCGAGATCCTCGGCGGCCACGTCGTCGGCGCGAAGGCGACCGAGCTCATCCAGGAGCTCGTCAACGCCCGCGAGCTCGAGGGCGGTGCCCCGGAGGTCGCGCGCTTCGTGCACGGTCACCCGACCTTCTCCGAAGCCATCGTCGAGGCGGCCCGCGCCGCCGACGGCTGGCTCATCCACGGCTGACGCGCCGTGCCGGTCCCGGGTCGCCACGGCGGCCCGGGACCTCAGCCGCCGCGATGATCCGGACCCGCGGCCGAGGTCAGTACCAGAGGATGTCGTCGACCGGGACCTCCGGGACGACGTTCGCCATCATGTCGAGCGCCTGGCGGTAGCGGCCGGCGTCGATGCCGACCCCTTCGGCGGTCGTCGAGATGGAACGCAGCCGATGGGTGGTCTCGCGGATCGGCTCCGCGAGGGGCGCGTCGGGTTTGCGCTGCTTCACCGCGAGGAGGGCGTCCAGGTAGCCGTCGATGATCGGGGCATCCTGCGGGCCCGGGGTCCGGTCCTGCATGTTGGAGAAACCGTAGGCCGTGTGGAGCATGTCGATGCTCTTGGCGAAGTAGAACAGCGCGACGCCGACGTCGCCGCTGCGCAGCGTCTTCTCGCCACCGGAGGCCATCGTCTCGGGACTGCCGTAGTAGGCCGAGACCGTGCGGCTGTACGCCGACGAACTCGCCGAGATCCACGCGGATCCAGGCAGGGTGTCGTCGACGAGGGGTCGAGGTCGGCGGTTTCCAAACAGTCCCACGGCGCCAAGGTATGCGGCGTCGGCGGGGTCCCGCAACGGATTGAAATCGGCGGCGACGCGGTCGTGTACGACGAGGTCCTGCTGCGCCACACGTCCCCGGCAGCGGAGTGCCGCCGCGTCAGAGGCGTGCGCCGGAGCCGTTCGTGAGCACCACCACGGGCCGCACGGTGGGCAGGCCGAAGCGGCCCGTCCGCACCTGAAGGCGTACGTGGAAGTGGGTGTTCGCGGGGCTCGTGGTGATGCGTGGTGTCGAGAACATGAGGTCACCCTCGTCGGGATGGGAGCGGGCGTCGTTCGCCTCCGACACCCACGTTATGAAGCGGTTGTTACACAACGTGAACCGAGGGCGGTCAGGTCCAGACAGGACCCGACGACGACCGCTTCGCAACACCAACGGGCGCTCCTGTCACCAGTGGCCGGTTGATCGAGGGCGCCCGTGGGCACGGGCGCCGGGCGTGGCGCGGAGCCGCGATCGGGGCGCCGAATTGCACGCAGCGCCGTCCCGGGACCCGGCGCATGCGGGTGCGAACCAACGCGGTTTCTCGACACGAGCCGCGCCCGGATCGCCCGCGGCGGCTCGGGCGCCCGCCGCGGCCCGGATCGCCCGCCGCGGCCCGAAGACGTTGGTGTCCCCGCGTCATACCCCTACGACGCGGGGACACCGTCCGCCGGATGGCTCAGGCGTCGACCGCCCGGCAGGGTGATCGCGGCGCCACGGTCGGGCGGCGCCGCAAGGGTCAGGAGGCGGCGCGTCCCGCGGCCGTCGCCACGCCGTTCACGTGGTGGGGGAGCGGCACGGGGACGGGCGAGTCGACCTCGGCGAGGGCCTCCGCGCGCTCCTCGCGGAGCTCGTCGGAGAGGGGTGCCGAGTCGCCGCGGGCGCCCGCGGCCGGCGCCCTGCCGACCCGGACCTGAGTGGCGGCGAGACCCGCGAGCACGGCGCAGATCGCCATCATCGAGTAGCCGTGGTGCACGGCCGTCGTGAGCGCAGCGGGCCCGGAGGGGGTCGCGTAGACCGCGACGAGGATCGCGACCCCGAGCGCCGAGCCGACCTGCCGGGCGACCGTGAACACGGCGATCCCGGTCGAGAGCAGGGTCGGCGGGAGCGACCCGAAGGCGGCGTTCGCCGTCGACGGCAGGATCAGGCCCACGCCGAAGCCGCCGATGAGGTTCGCGGGCAGGAACCCGGTCACGTAGTTGTGCTCCATGTGGACGGCGAAGTGGCCGTAGGTGTTGCCGATCGCGAAGGCGAGGGCGCCGGCCACGATCATGGTGCGCGCGCCGAACCGCGCCACCAGCCCGCCGCCACGCGAGGCCGTGGCCGCCGCGACAGCCGGACCGGGCGCGAGCATCAGCCCCGCCGTGAGGGTCGAGTAGCCCCAGAGCTGGGTGAGGAGCAGGACGCCGTTGAGCAGCATCGCCCCGAACGCGAGGTAGAAGAGCAGGCTCGCGGTGGTCGCCCAGGCGAACGCCGACCGCGCGACGATCGCCGGCGGCACGACCGGCGCGGCATGCGCCCGCGACCGCGCCGTGAACAGCCCGAGCGCCACGATCGACCCGAGGATGCCGCCGACGGTCCGGGCGCCACCCCAGCCGTGATCGGGCGCCTCGACCACGCCCCACGTGAGCAGGGCGATCGCGACCACGAGCAGCACGGCACCGAGGAGGTCGGGACGCGGCCCGGGCTCGGGATCCTTGATCTCGTTGAGCAGGGTCCGGCCGAAGACGACGGCAGCCAGGGCGATCGGCACGTTCACGAGGAACACCGCCCGCCAGCTCACCTCGACGAGCAGCCCGCCGAGCGGCGGACCGGCGGCCGCGGCGACCCCACCGACCGCCGCCCAGAGCGCGACGGCGCCGGCGCGCTCCTCCGGCGGGAACTCCGGGAGCAGCAGGCCGAGCGAGGTCGGCATGAGCATGCCGGCGCCGAGCGCCTGCACGATCCGGGCCGCCACGAGCACCTCGACGCTCGACGCGGCCGCGCAGATCGCCGACCCGATGCCGAAGATCGTGACGCCGACCAGGAAGCCCTGCTTGCGGCCGACACGGTCGAACCAGCGGCCCGCCGGCACGAGCGTCGCCGCGAACACGATCGCGTATCCGGACAGCACCCAGGAGAGCCCGCCGAGCGAGCTGCCCTTGAAGTTCCGCTGGATGTCGGTGAAGGCGATGTTGACGATGAACAGGTCGAGCGAGGCCATGAAGACCCCGGTCGACACGAGCAGCGCCACCTTGGTGCGACGGGTCATGCGGTCCTCCGTGGGCGAGCGGTCCGGGTGGGTTGCATCATGGAACGGACTTCTACCAGAGGTCCGTCCTTTCATGCAACTCGGTCGTGCTAACGTCCACCTCCGGATGCCGCTGAACAACGACTTCGCCGACCAGAACTGCTCGGTCGCCCGCACCCTCGAGGTGATCGGCGAGCGCTGGTCGATGCTCGTCATCCGCGACGTCTTCCTCGGGATCCGCCGGTTCGACGAGATCCAGCGCCATCTCGGGATCTCGCGGAACGTGCTCACCGCGCGCCTCGCGCACCTCCTCGACCTCGGCGTGCTCAAGAAGGTCCTCTACTCCGAGCGCCCCGAGCGCTACGAGTACAAGCTCACCGCCCGCGGCCGCGACCTGTGGCCCGTGCTCATGGCGATGATGCAGTTCGGCGACGAGCACGCGCCCGCGCCGGACGGCCCGCCGCGCGTGTTCAGCCACAAGGACTGCGGAGGCGACATCGACAAGCTCCACCTGCGCTGTGAGGTCTGCGGCCAGGATGTCGGCCCGTTCGACGTGGTCGGCGCCGTGGGCCCGGGCCACGGTGGCCCGAAGGGCGAGTTCGGCCCGCTCGAGCCGGCCAACGCCGGCGCCTGACCGACCCGAGCTCTCGACCGCTCGCTCCGGCTCCGCGGCCGGACGTCAGCTGCGGCCGGGGCTCAGCCGGTGCTTGTCCAGCTGCGGCGCTGGGTCTCGAGGTAGGCGACGTACGCCGCGTGCGCGCGGTCGACCCGCTCGCGGTCGCCGGTGGCGAGGAAGTCGGCCTGGAGCCCGACGATGTGCGCGATCGCCGATGTCGCCACCGTGTCGACGTCGTCCGGCGGGCAGCCACAGGCGAGGAGCAGCGGGCGGAGCGAGTCGAGGCGGTCGTCGACGACGTGCTCGAGGAACTCGGTGTAGCGGCCGGGGTTCTGGAGCGCGATCCCGAACACCTCGAAGTTCAGGCGCCAGGCCGGGAGGAAGCTGTCCTGGGACCACTGCTTCCACCACCAGTCGTAGCGGTCGAGGGTGGGGCGGCCGTGCTCGTCGAGGGCGGGTTCCGGGGCGCCGCGGCCGCCGCGGCTCACCTGGCGGAAGGTCGCGAGGATCTCCGTGATCAGGTTCTCCTTCGACCCGAAGTGTGCGCTGAGGGAGGTGTGCGTGATGCCGAGCGCCTTCGCCAACGGGCGCATCGACAGGTCGGCGAGGCCGTGCTCCAGGACGTACCCCATCGCCGCGCGCAGGAGTTCCTGGCGGCGGTCGGCGTACCGCAGGCTGCGGCCGTCGACCTTGGGTTCGGGGGAGGCCTCGGCCACAGCCTCACTCTACGCTCGTGTAACCGCCCCGCGACCGGTCCGGGGCACGTTCCGCGTGAGCCCGATTTCACGCGGCGAGCGGCAGGTCGACGACCACGCGCGTGCCTTCGCCCACGGGCGATTCGACCTCGAAGGACCCGCCGAGCGCGGAGACCCGGTCGGCCAGGCCACCGAGGCCATGACCCGGAACGGCGTGCGCGCCGCCGGGACCGTCGTCGGCGACGGTGAGGCGCATCGTGCCCGGCGAGGCGACCACCTCGACCCGGGCGTGGGTGGCGCCGCCGGCGTGCTTGATCACGTTCGCGAGGGCCTCGGTGACGACGAAGTACGCGGCGACCTCGACCGCCTCCGGGAAGCGCTCGTCGGCGATCGCGAGGTCGACCGGGAGCGGCACCCGCGCGGTGATCGACTCGACTGCGGCGCTCAGCCCGCGGTTCGTGAGGATCGCGGGGTGGATGCCGGCGGCGAGTTCCCGGAGGTCCTCGATGGCGCCACGCACCTCGCGGATCGCGGTGGCGCGGGCAGCCTCGCGCTCGGCGGGGTCGTCGCTGGAGTGCTTGCCGTCCTGGAGGAGGAGCAGGGCGTGGAGCAGCCGTTGCTGGGCGCCGTCGTGGAGGTCGCGGCCGAGGCGGCGGCGTTCGGCGTCCATGGCGGTGAGGATGCGCGTCCGCGAGGCCTCGAGCTCCTGGGCCCGCGCGCGCTCCGCCGCCTCGCGGCGCTTGATCTCCTCGCTCGCGAGGCGGTCGCTGACATCCCGGAACACCACGACCGCGCCGCGGCCCTGGTCGGTCGCGAGCGGCGCCGACGAGTACGCCACCGGCACCATGCGGCCGTCGCGGCGCGTGAACCAGTCGAGCTCCTCGCGGACCGTCTCGCCGGTCGACCGGGGCCGCAGCATCGGGCACTCCTCCGCGGGGAACGGCGAGCCGTCGCGATGCTGGTAGTGGATCGTCTCGTGGCTGATCTTCCCGATGAGTTCCTCGGGCAGGTCGTAGCCGAGGATCCGCAGCGCCGCCGGGTTCAGGAACTGCACGCGGCCGTCGGGGTCGACGAGGTAGATCGCGTCGTCGACGCTCTCGATGAGTGCCTCGATCAGGTCGTGGGCGTCCGACCCGACGTTCAGGTTCACCGCGCGTGGCGTCGACTCCATGGGTCCGTCACGGTAGGCCCGCGGCCGCGCCAGCGCTCCGGCCCGGTGCCCAAGAAGCGCGTCGTCCGACGCTCCACGTGGATAGGAGGCCGTCGCGGGCGTTGGAGCGCGGCGCGTGACGGAGTGCGACGGAGCCGGGCCGTCGCGTTACGGGGGCAGGCCGTTGCGCCGCGGGGCGGTCCGTCGGGCGGTGCCGGTCAGCCGTGGGCGGGGCACGGCTGGCGCGCTAGCGTCACCGCCATGCCAGTCGTCCGGGTCGATCTCCTCGAAGGCCGCACGGTCGAACAGAAGCGCAAGCTCGCCGCCGCGATCACCGACGTGGTCGTGGAGCACGCCGACGTCGCCGCCAGCCAGGTCCGGGTCGTCTTCACCGACCACGCCCCGGAGAACTGGGCCGTCGGCGGCGAACTCATCAAGGACCGCCGCGCGAAGGCGGCAGCCGAGGCGGCCCAGGCCGGCCTCGACGGCCACGGCAGCTGAGACCGAGAGGCGCTGGCGCCCGGGCGCTAGCTCGCGCGCAGGTGCGTGAGCACCGCCATCACCCGGCGGTGTTCGGCGCGCTCCTGCCCGACGCCGAGCTTCGTGAAGACGTTGCTCGCATGCTTCTCGACGACGGTCGCGGAGATGTCGAGCTCGGCGGCGATGCCCGGATTCGAGCGGCCCGCGGCCATGAGCTCGAGCACCTGGCGCTCGCGTGGGGTGAGGAGGTCGAGCTTGGAATCGCGACGGCGACGCCCGATCATCCGCGAGACCACCTCGGCATCGAGCGCGGAGCCTCCGGCCGCGACGCGCCGGACGTCCTGGGTGAAGGACTCCACGTCGGCGATGCGGTCCTTCAGGAGGTAACCGACGCCGCCCGCGTCACCGCCGACCAGGTCGAGCGCGTACCGCTCCTCCACGAACTGCGACAGCACGAGCACGCCGATCTCCGGGAACTCCCCGCGGATCGCGAGCGCGGCACGCACGCCGTCGTCGGTGAGGTCCGGCGGCATCTGCACGTCGATGATGGCGACGTCCGGGCGGTGCTCCCGCACGGCCTCCAGCAGCGCCACCGCGTCGCCCGCCTGCGCGACCACCTCGAAGCCCGCGTCGGTGAGCAGCCGGACCATCCCCTCGCGCAGGAGCACCTGGTCCTCCCCCACCACGATCCGCAGCTCCTCCGGCATGCCCGGGACGCTAACCGCGCCACGCCGTCGCGACCCCCTCCCGATGTCCAAAGGGGCGCTCGCCGCTGGCCCGGTGCACCGCGGCCCGGGCGGTGCCGCGCCCCGTTGCCCGGCGCATCCGCGAGGGGTGGCGGTCGGTAGGGTCCGCGAGCGATGGCGGGGCGCAGAACTCGGGTGGCGACCGTCGTCGTGCTGGTCGCAGCGGTGGTCGTGATCGCCGCGAACATCGGCCTCGCCCTCGGCCGCCATCACGGCTCGGACGCCCCGTCGACCGCCAGCGCCGGCCGCAGCTCGGCGCACCGTACGCACCACACCGGGGGGAGCGGCGCCGACACCACCACGAAGCTCGCGGCCAGTGCGCACGCCGACTCGGCGGCCGTCGCCTCGGCGACCACCCCCGCGACCGACCCCCGCAACCCGTCCTCCTGGACGCGCACCGGCGCCGCAGCGCGCCGCACCCCCGTACCGATCCTCATGTACCACCTGGTCGCCGCGGCGCCCGCGGGCACCGCGTACCCGGGCCTGTGGGTGCCGCCGACCCTGCTGCGCGAGCAGGTCGCCGCGCTCCGGAAGGCCGGCTTCGTGGGCGTCACGCTCGGCGAGGCCTGGGACGCCTGGCACGGCGACGGCCGGCTCCCCGCCCACCCGGTGGTCCTCAGCTTCGACGACGGCGACATCTCCCAGGCGCTCGGCGCCGGCCCGGTCCTGAAGGCCGCCGGCTGGCCCGGCGTGCTCAACCTCGCGACCGGCCACCTCGGCCCGGGCGGCCTGCCGATGTGGGGCGCCCGGCGCCTGATCGAGCAGGGCTGGGAGATCGACTCCCACACCATCGACCACCTCGACGTGACCACGCTCGACGCCACCGCGCTGCGACACCAGCTCGTCGGGTCGAAGGCCCGGATCAAGCACCAGCTCGGGGTCGACGCGCGCTTCTTCTGCTACCCCGCGGGCCGCAACGACGCCACCGCCCAGGCCGCCGTGAAGGCCGCCGGGTACGTGGCGGCGACCACCGTCGAGCCGGGCATCGCGACGAGTTCCGACGCTCCGTTCACGCTCCCGCGCATCCGCGTCGAACCGACGACCACGCCGACCGA
>JAVHXX010000126.1 GCA_031119595.1 Patulibacter sp.
CAATGAGCGCGTTCAACGCGCCCTTGGTCACGGACCAGCCGACGAGCGGCATCGCGTGCTTGACCTGCGTGGCGAAGTCGAGACCAGCGGCGGCATCGCCGGTGATCCGGGCGACCGCCGCGCCGGGCACGAGCTGCGTCGCGAGCGGCGAGACCTGCGCGCGGAGCGCCTTGATCGCGTTCGCGTTCGCCGACGGGCCGTGGTCGGGCAGCGGCACCCGCACGATCGCGGTGCGGCCGTCCCTGCTCACCTCGACGGGCACCTGCCCGCCGCCACCCGTCACCTTGGCGGCGCGGGCGCCGAGCGCATGCAGGCCGTGCAGGGCCGGAGCCGACCCGAGCCGGGCGCCGGAGACGACGAAGTCGGCCTCGTCGCCGCTGCCCGGGAACGCCTGGTCGATGGTGCGCTCCGCGTCGATCGCGGGCACGCCCTTGGGCAGCGACTCGATGCCGCCCTGGCCGAGCGTCATCGTCGTCGCCGGGACGGCGAGCGCGAGCAGCACGAGGAGCGCAGCGGCCAGCGACGTGCGGGGCGCCCGGGTCACGCGGTCGGCGATCACGGCCCAGGCGCCGCGGCGCTCGCGGCCGGCGCGACGTCCGCGGCGTGATGCGGGGTGCGGGTCGGCGATGCCGACACCCGAGGCGGGGTGGCGTGCGTCGACGGCCTCACGGGCCGCCCGGACCACCACGGCGTCGCGGCGGGTCTGCTCGCGACGCGCGCGGCGGCGCTTCGCGCCCGGCAGGCCGAGCCGGCCCGCTTCGACGCGGTCCCCGAGGAGCGTGAGCATCGCCGGGAGCACGGTGAGCGAACCGAGCAGCGCGATCGCGACGACGGTGATGGTGCCGACGCCCATCGACGTGAACACGGCGTTGCCGGTGAGCAGGAGCCCCGCGAGCGCCACCATCACGGTGCACCCGGACACGAGGATCGCCCGGCCGACGCTGGCCGACGCGGCCGCGAGGGCCGCACCCTCGCCCAGGCCCCGGCGGCGTTCCTCGCGCTCGCGGCGCACGTAGAACAGCGAGTAGTCGACGCCGACCGCGAGCCCGATGAGGACCACGAGCGAGCCGGTCGAGTCGCTGTTGGGGACGGCCTGCGAGATCACGCCGAGCGCGCCCAACGCGCCTGCCACCGCGGTCACGCCCAGCACGAGCGGCACGATCGCCGCGACGAGCGCACCGAACGCGAGCACGAGGATGAGCAGCGTGAGCGGGACGGAGAGGCGCTCGGCGCGCTGGAGGTCCGCGGCGACCACGTCGTCGACCGCCGCATCGACCGCGCCGTCGGCCGACTCGGTGAGCGTGACCTCGGGGTGCGCGGCGCGGGCGCGGTCGAGCAGCTGCGTGATCGGCTTCGCCTGGTCGGCGGCGGTGCGGTGCGGGTCGCGGAGGCTCGCCGCGAGGAGCACCCCGCGGCCGTCGGCCGTGCGCATCTGCTCCACGCTTCCGCCGCCCGGCAGGGCACTCGCCACGCCGCTGACGATCGGAAGCGCGGCGATCCGGCGCTGGAGGTCCGCGGCGACGCGGTCCGTCGTGGCGCGGGAGCTCGACCGCACGAGCACGCGGTCGGTCGAGGGGCCGTTCAGCCCGGACGCGTCGACGCGGGCGTCGGCGACCGCCGACTCGCTGGTGCCACCGTCACCGACGATGGACTTGCTGCCGGTGACCGCACCGCCGGCCACGCAGGCGACGATGAGCGCGACCCACAGCGCGATGGTGAGCTTCGGCCACCGTGCGGCGACCTTCGCCATCGCGTGGACGACCCGGGCGATGCCGCCCGGCGGTGGGGCGGAGGGCAGGACGGGAGGGTGTTTCGACATGTCTCCCAGCCTGCGGGCGCGGCGGGCTCGTGTCGTTGGGGCGCAGGGGCGTCCGCGGCGTGGCGGGCCCCCGGATCCGGGGTGGGGCTTTCCCCACCATCACGGCCGCGGCGGGGTCGGCGCGCGGCCGGTCTCCTTCACGACGACTCGGCCTCGAGTCGCCGGTACCGCCGGTTGCGGAGGGTCAGGAGGGTGCCTGCGAACACCGCCGCCAGCACGCTCCCGGTGAGCACGCCGACCTTCACGTGCTCGTCACGGATGCTGGCGGCGCCGAACGCGAGCTCCCCGATCAGCAGCGACACCGTGAACCCGACGCCGGCGAGCATCGAGAGCCCGAGGACGTCCGCCCACTCGAGGTCGTCGTCGAGATCGGCGCGGGTGAAGCGGGAGACGAGGAAGGTGGCCCCGAACACGCCGAGGGTCTTGCCGACCACGAGCCCGATGACGATGCCGAGCGCGATCCGGTCGCCGAGGGCGTCGCGGAGTCCGTGCAGGCCACCGACCGCGACCCCGGCGGAGAAGAACGCGAACACCGGGACCGCGAGCCCGGCGGAGATCGGGCGGAACCGGTGCTCGAAGTGCTCGGCGAGGCCGGGGCCCGCGTCGGGGCCACCGGCGGCGTCGCTCCGGAGCACCGGGACCGCGAACCCGAGCAGGACCCCGGCGACCGTCGCGTGGATCCCGGATGCGTGGACCAACCCCCAGGTCGTCACCGCAAGCGGCAGGAGCAGCCACCACGCGCGGACGCGGCGTTGCACGAGGACGGTGAACGCCGCGAGCGGCACGAGCGCCAGCGCGAACCACCAGATGTGCAGCTCGCTCGTGAAGAACAGCGCGATGATCGTGATCGCGAAGAGGTCGTCGACCACCGCGAGGGTGAGCAGGAAGGTGCGGAGCGCCGCGGGGAGGTGACTGCTCACGACCGCGAGGACCGCCAGCGCGAAGGCGATGTCCGTGGCGGTCGGGATGGCCCACCCCTTGAGGGACCCGGCCTCTCCGCCCGCGTTGACGGCGACGAACAGCACGGCGGGGACCGCCATGCCACCGAGCGCCGCGGCGACCGGCAGCGCGGCACGACGCGGATCGCGCAGGTCACCGGCGACGAACTCGCGCTTGAGTTCGAGCCCGGCGACGAAGAAGAAGATCGCGAGCAGACCGTCGCCCGCCCACGTTCCGAGCGGAAGCTCGAGGTGCAAGGCAGCCGGTCCGACGGGGTGGTCGCGAAGCGACGCGTAGGCGGCACCGTAGGTCGAGTTCGCCCAGACCAGCGCGAACACGGTCGCGGCGAGAAGGAGGGCCCCGCCGACGGTCTCGCTGCGGAGGATCTCGGCCATCCGCTGCGCCTCCGGGAGGCTCGGGCGGCTCAGGAGCGGTGATCGCGGGCGGTCACCCGTGGAATTGGGCATGGAGTCCTTGGGCAGGCAGGGGCGGTCGACGACGCCGACCAGACTTCCCGGCACACCTCGACGTCAACCTAGCGGCTTCCGGGACGGAGCCGAGCGGGGTCAGCGATGCGTCGTCGTGAGCACGCGCGCGCCGAAGCCGACGAGCACGAGGCCCGTGATGCGTTCCATCAGGCGCTGCGCGGAAGGCCGCTGGAGCCGGTCGGCGGTGCGGCGCACGATCACGCCGTAGAGGAGCAGCCAGCCGAGCGTGATCGCCACGTGGAACGCGACCAGGGCGATGAGCCCCGGCGTGTGCGCCACGCCGTCGGGGACGAGCTGCGGCAGCAGCCCGGTGTAGAAGACCGCGATCTTCGGGTTGAGGATGTTGCTCATGAACCCCGTGCGGAACGGGTTCGCCATGCCGCTGCCGAGCGTGGACCGCGCCGGCACGGTCTCGGCCTCGACGGCGGTCACGGCCACCGGATCGCCGGTGACGGGATCGACCACGAGCGGTGCGAGCTCCTCGCCGCGGTCATCCACGCGCCGGCGGGTGCGCCACAGCGTCGAGAGCCCGAGCCACAGCAGGTACGCCCCACAGACGTACTTCACGACCGAGTACGCGGTCGCGGACGCCGCCAGCAGCGCGGCGAGCCCGCCGACGGTGAGCGTGCCCCACAGCAGCAGCCCGGTGGTGATCCCCACCGCCGCCCGCCGCGCCGCGACACGACCACCGAGCGCCGCACGGGTGACCACGGCCACGTCGGGCCCCGGGGCCACCGTGAGCAACACGAGCGTCACGACGGCGGCAACGATCTGACCGGTCACCGACCGAGTATCGCCAGAACGCGCCGGCGCGGCAAGGACGGGCCCAGGCGCCGCGCCGGGCCGGCGGGGCGACGTGACCTTCCCGGCCACGTCGCCCCGGGCACCTGCGCTGGCGCGCTACTTCTTGACCTTGATGGCGCCGCCGTCGACCTTCGCGGCGAGGTAGTTCACGTCACCGAGCCACGAGATCGTGACCGTCCACGTGCCCTTGGCGAGCTTCGGCACCTTGAGGGTGACGACGCCCTTGACCAGCGTGCCGGTCACGAGCTTGGCGGTCTTGCCCTTGACGAGCTTGATCGTGACCTTGCCGGTGGCCGCGGCCTTGCCGCTCGGCACGCTCACCTTGACGGTGTACGTGCCGGCCTTGGCATGGGTCGGCGCCTTGGCGACGGCCCCGGCGACCTTGCTGGCCTTGATCGCGACGACCTTGGCGATCGGCGTGGGTGCGGGGGACGGGGCCGGGGTGACCGCCGGGGCGGGCGTGCCGGTGTTCTGCGGCGTCTGCGCGCCGGTGTCGCCACCGTTGCCGGTGCCGTTCCCGTTGCCCGCGCCGGTGTCGCCACCGGTCGTGGGCACGCTCGGGAGGCCGTCGAAGAACACGTCGAGCGCGTTGACGGCGGCGATGCCACCGGCGACGGACGCGGGCGACGTGGCGGAGCCCCACGCGGCGTTGACGCTGTTCTTGCGCAGCTGCGCGAGGCCCCAGGCACCGACGACGGTGTTGAGGTTGGCGTCGGAGGTGCCCGCGGTGCGGTTCGCGAGCCACGCGGCCTTCGCAGCGGCGAGGTTCGCCGGGGCGTTCGCGCCGAGGGCCGTGAGCGCGGACTGCAGCGCAGCCGGGCTGACCGGGATCGCGTTCGCGTTGCCACTGGTGGAGGACGCGACCGTGACGGCCGGGTCCTTCGTGCTCGTGGCAGCCGAGTAGGTCAGCGTCGCGTAATCCGCGGCGACGAGGAACTGCGCGTCATCGGTGTCCGATGCGGTGTTCGCGTAGAGCGTCGTCGGATCGGTCTGCGCGGTGAACGCTGCGATCTGCTGGTTGATCGTCGACCAGATCGGGGCGTCGCTCGGGAGCTTCGCGGGGGTCAGCCCGATCTGGTTCTGCTGCGGGTTGGTGTAGGCCCAGCTCGACATGTACTCCTTGTAGGAGCCGTCGCCGTTGTCGATGATCCACTGGCGGTTCACGCCGTCGACCGGGGTGTTGCCGGTGGTCGCCTTGCCCTGGTAGCCGACGAGGTACGGCACCTGGAGCTTGCGGATCGTCGACGCCGCGGCGCTCGTGTCGACCGTGCCACCCGGGTAGTAGGTGACGATCGGGGCGTACTCGGTCTTCAGGTTGCCGAGGAACTTCGCCACGAGGTCGCCGTAGAGCGACGTCGGGTTGGCGTTCGGCGTGGTCGTGCCACCGGTCGTGTACGACACGGTGTTGCGGGTCTGGAGCGGGTTCACCGCGCTCGTGGTCGCGCCACCGGCGAGGCCGCCGTCGAGGACGGTGTCGAAGTTCCACACCGTGCTGTTCGTGTTCTGCGCGTCACGGTTGACGAACGGCAGGACCGGGCGGGTGTTCGGGCACCACGTGCCGCCGAAGAGGATCGGCGCGGTCGCGTCGGTCGCGCTGCCGAGCAGGTCCACGAGCTCCGGGTACGTGATCTGGTGCACGCGCCAGCCACCCTTGGCGGGGTCGTTGTCGGCGTCCGTGAGGACCGGGACGCTCTTGCCGCTCGCGTCGCTGCTCGTCTGCGTCTGGTGGCGGAAGTTCACCTCGTCCTTCCACCACGAGAACTCACTGCTCGTGCTGAAGCCCGCCGGGTCGCCGATCGCGCCGGCGGTCAGGGTGTAGGCCGAGCCGGAGAGCTGGGTCAGGTCGACCGACTTCACCTTCGACGACGCGTTCTTGTCGTAGACGAAGAAGTAGCTGTCGAGGACGTTCGCGGAGGTCGCGCCACCGCGGTAGTCGTAGGCGGGCGTGGCCTGGGTGTCGTTCGCGACGCCGGCGTTGCCGGTGGTCGCGGTGATCGTCGCGCTCTCGGACCCGTTGTTGTTCACCGTCGCGGTGACGCCGTTGCCGAGGTAGCTGACGAGGTTCAGCCACGCGCTCGTGTAGATGCCCTGCGAGCGGGTGGAGATCTGGCCGATCGCCGGCGCGTTGCGGATGTCGAGCGTCGGCTCGGTGATGTCGCCGACCTTCGCGCTGCCGGACAGGTTCGGATCGAACCAGTAGACGTTCTTCACGCCGGTCGCCTTGGCCGCGGCCTCGACCTCCTGCGCGTGCGTCTTGAAGGTCGCGTCGGTGGCCGGGTCGCCGATGAGGAGGGCGTACTTGCCGGACTGCTGCAGCAGCCACTGGAAGCGGTCGTACGTGACGACCTTGATCGCCGGGTCCGTGTCGGACGCCGGCAGGCCGAGGGCGTGCTGGAGGTAGGTGGCCTCGGTGTACGCGGTGGTGGCCGCGGTGCGGGTGGCCGCCTGGGCGGGGGCCGCGGCGGCGAACGGGACGGCCGCGAGGGCCGCCGCGAGGGCGACGGAGCGGGTCCGTCGATGGAGCAGGTTCACGCTGTTCTCTCTGGTGGGATGGGTGATGGTGGTGACGGGGCGGTCGAGGACCCGGTGCCCTGGACCAGGGCGCACTCGGCCGGACCGGCTGCCAGGTGGCGTCCGGTCGGCGTCGTCTCGGGTGGAGGCGCGGCAGGTGCCGCGCTCAGGCTGTGGTGGGGTCGATCGGGCCGGCGGGGTGCTCCGGCCCGGGGCTCACGCGCGACTCACGCGAAGCTCTCCCTGGGGGTAGGCGTCGTCGGTGCGGCGCAGGCCGAGGGCCTGGCGCCGGGCGAAGCCGCCGAAGAAGACGAGCAGGCCCGTTCCGGCGAGCGCGGCGAGGATCAGGAGCCCGGCGAAGCGGGTGTTGCCGGCGCCGCCCGGGGCACCGGCCTGCACCTTCACGCCCGGTTCGGTGGCCGCGGCGCCCTGCGTCGTGCCGGCTGCACCGGCGGTCGGCCCGCCGGATCCGCCGCCGCCGTTCACCGACGCGCTCAGCGCGGCGAGTGAGGACTGCAGCGCGCCCTCGGGCGTCGAGGGATCCGCGGCGACCGGCGTGGTGCCGTCGGGCGAGGTCGCCTCGGGCGTGGTGCCGTCGGCGGCAGTCGCCGCGGACGTGTCCGAGCCGGTGCTCGACGTGCTCCCGGCGTTGCCACCGGACGACGCCGCTGCGGCGGTCGGCGAGGCCGCCGACGAGGACGAGCCGGAGGAGCCCTTCGACGTCGAGGCACTGCCCTTCGACGTCGCCGAGCCGGAGCTCGCCGCAGACGTCGTGGCGGCGGCGCCGGCGGTGGTCGAGGTCGACGCGGTCGGGCTCGCCGCGGAGGTCGACGCCGTCTGCGCGCTCGGTGCCGCGGTCGCCGTCGACGCGGCGCTCTGGCCGGCGGAGGTCGATCCGCTGCTCTGCGCCGCCGCGGTCGACGACCCGGAGGACGAGGTCGAGCCCGATGACGAGGTGGAGCCGGTGGCGCCCGTCGACCCGGTCGACTTCGTCCCGGACGACGAGGACGCGTTCTGCTGCTTGAGCCAGGTGGCGTACGCCGTGTTGCGGTCCCACTCGGTCCAGTCGGCGGTGGCGAGCAGGTTGCCGTCGTCGTCGTAGTACTGGATCTGGTTGTCGGCGAAGTCGAACTGGACGTTCGGGATGGCCGTGCACGCGGTGTCGTCGAAGCCCGGGAGGGTGTCCTGGCCGTCGTGATAGGTCTGGCCGTCGATCGTGACCGTGATCGGGAACGGGTGGTCGGCCGGGTTCGTGACGGTGGCGCCCCGGGCGGCCGGCACGCTGCCGAGCAGCGCCGCCGCGGTGGCGACGACGCCGAGCGTGCGGCTCGGGTGACAGAGCGCGCGCGGGCGCGCGCGGCGGGCGGTGACGGACACGGTGGTGCTCCCTGGGCGGAGGGCGGAGATGGTGCGGGTGGAGGCGGGGCGGCTCATGCGTGGGCCCCCTCGGTCTCCTGCGGGCGGCGTTCGCGGGCGGCCTCGGCGGCGGCGAGCGCGAGGCCGAGCGAGATCGGCACGGTCGGGTTGACGACGATCGACGGCGCCTCGCCGGCGGAGCGAAGCGCGGGTGCGGGCACGTGCGCTGCCGACCAGCGGTCGGTGCCGCTGACGGCCGCGCCGGTGAGCGCGGTCGCGAAGGCGGGCGCGGGCTGGGGTGTGTGGCCGCGGGCCGCGGGCCCGTTCGTGGCGGCGGGGAGGACCTGCTGCGCCGGGACGGCGGGCTGCGCGATGCGGTCGGCAGACGCCTCGTCCTCTTCGACGAACTCGGCTCGCCCGGCGAAGATCTCGTCGTCGAGGAGGCCGGTCTGGCGCGCGACGACCGTGGCGCTCACGGCGGCGGCGGTCACGTTCGTGGCCGTGCGGGCCATGTCGGCGATCATCGAGATCGGGATCGTCACGGCGACGAACTCGAGCGGGAGACCGGCGGCCGAGAGCACGGTGGCGGCGGCGACGGTCGCGGCCCCGGGCACCCCCGCGGTGCCGACGGAGACCACGACGCCGAGCACGGCGAGCACCAGGTAGTCGACGGGGCGGTAGGCGATGTCGTAGGCGTTGATGCCCCAGACGGCGATGAGGATCGGCCAGATGCCGGCGCAGCCGGGCATGCCGATGGTGGTGCCGAGCGGCGCCGTGAAGTGGGCGATCTCGGAGTTCACGCCGACCTCGCGGGTGAGCTGGGCGGTCGTCACCGGCAGCGAGCCGACGCTGCTCTGCGTGGTGAAGGCGGTGAGCTGCGCCGGGAAGATCTTCTTGAAGAACGCGACGACCGGCACCTCCGCGAAGACCGAGAGCAGCACGCTGTTGATGGCGTACGTGTGGATCACGCAGGCGCCCCACACGAGTCCGAGCAGGCCCGCGAGCGACCAGAAGTCCTTGCCGAGGTTCGCGCTCGAGCCGACCATGTACGCGGTGAGCGCGACGATCGCGTAGGGCGTCAGCCGGATCACGTACCCGACGGCCTTGAAGATGACGAGCTTGCAGGCCTCGATGCCGTCGCGGAAGGGCGCGGCCTTCGCGGTGCCGCCCTCGGCGAGCGACAGGTACGCGACGGAGAGCGTGACGGCCACGAGGATGATCGGGACGATGTCGTTCGCGCTGAAGTTCTCGATGATGTTCGTCGGGAACAGGCCCACGACGACGGTGCTGAAGTCCTGGACCTGGCTCTGGATCGTCTGCGCGGAGACGGCCCCGAGCTGGTCGTGCACGCCGTGGCCGGGCTGGAACGCGAGCCCCAGGCCGAGCGCGAGGACGACGGCGAGCGCGTTGCTGAGGAGCAGCCAGCCGATCGAGCGCAGGCCGATCGACTTCAGCTTCGCGAGGCTCCCGAGCGACGTGATCGACGACACGATCGCGACGAAGATCAGCGGGGCGACGGTCGCCAGGAGGATGTTGATGTAGATGTCGCCGATCGGCTTGATCGTCTGCACGTGGCCGCCCGCGACGAGCCCGATCGGAACGCCGACGACGAGGGCGGCGAGCGCCACGAGGCTGAAGTTCAGCTCGCGCTTGCGCAGGAACCAGATCCCGATCCAGGCGACCGCCACGGCAGCGAGCGTCGCCGTTCCAGACCAAGAGAAATGCATCGGGGATCGTCCTTCCTCGCACCATCGGGGGGACTGGCGCGAAGAGCAAAGTACACGAAACTGGCCTTCTTTGCCCGAATTACGTTCAAACTCCTGTTGAATCCTCATTCCGCCAAGCGTTTCCCCTGCTCAGCACAAAAACACGAAACCGGAAGCCACCCTCCCCAAAAGGCCCAAAAAAGGACCTCCAGCACACAAGTGGACACCCCCGCGTCCCCCGACCAAACGCCGTCACGAAACCGCACCGCCAAAGCGCGCCCCGTCCCTCAGAACGAGACGCCACTCCCCATGGTCGGGCTCCATCCCAACCACCAGCGCCCCGTCCCTCAGAAAGAAGAGGCCGCTCC
>JAVHXX010000127.1 GCA_031119595.1 Patulibacter sp.
CTCGCCGCCGACCTGCTCGGGCTGCTGCACGAGGCGGCGGGCGCATGAGGGCCGGCGCCATCCGCACGATCCTCGCCGTGGCGGTGATGCTCGGGGTGTGGCAGGCCGCCTGCCGCGGACTCGACCTCGACGTCGCCACCCTGCCCGCACCCTCCGATGCCTGGCAGGGCCTCCGCGACCAGCACGCCGTCCTCCTCCCCGCCCTGCGCACCACCGGCATCGAAGCCGTCGTCGGCCTCGGTGCGGCCCTTCTGGTCGGTGGCCTGCTCGGGCTGGTCCTGGCGATCGCGCGTCCCGTGCGCGCGGCGCTCGAGCCGGTCCTCGTGGTGTCGCAGACGATCCCCGTCATCGCCCTCGCCCCGCTGCTCGTCACCTGGCTCGGGTTCGGGCTCGGGCCGAAGGTGCTCGTCGTCGCGCTCATCGCCGTGTTCCCGGTGATCGTCGCGGTGTCGACCGGCGTGCGCCAGGCCGACGCGTCGGTCGACGAACTCCTCCGGGGCGCGGGCGCCGGACGAACCCGCCGGCTGCGACTCGTCGAACTTCCTGCGGCCGTCCCGGCGATCCTCTCGGGCGCACGGGTGTCGGCCCTGCTGGTCGTCCCCGGCGCGGTCGCCGCGGAGGCCATCGGCGCCACCGACGACCTCGGTCGTCTGCTGCTGATCTACAACCGGGACGGGCGAACCACCCTCACTTTTTCGTGCGTGCTGCTGCTCGCCGCGCTCGGGCTCGCGCTGTGGGCGATCGTGTCCCTCGTGGACAGCTGGCTGACGCGCCGCGGACTGCTCTCAGAGCGTTAGGCCCCAGCATTCGCGGGCGTTCGTCGCCCCTCCACTACTCCGGAAACGCGCAGTGCGGTGGTACGCGGGAGAACCACCGCTGACAGCGGGGAGAACGCCAAACCGCCAGCCGTTCACCTGAGCGTCCGTCAATTCGCAGGGCGGCCACGACAAGCAGGTCGGTCGTGCGTACTATGTGAGCATGAGCACCGCCGCTTCGTCCCAGGCGACCCAGAACATCTCATACGCCGATCTGTACGCCCGTTGGGAACGCGGCCACTGGCTGGCGACCGAGATCGACTTCACCCAGGACCGGATCGACTGGCAGGAGAAGCTCACCGCCGACGAACGTCGCGCCGCACTCTGGTTCTTCGCGCTCTTCTTCCACGGTGAGGACGAGGTCGCCGACGACCTCTCGCCGTACGTCGAGGCCGCACCGCTCGAGGAGCAGACCTACTTCCTCACCACGCAGCAGGTCGACGAGTCCCGCCACTCGGTCTTCTTCAGCCGCTTCATGCACGAGGTCGTCGGCATCGGCGACGGCACCGCCGGCTCCGCGCTCGAAAGCACCGAGCAGTACCTCACCTGGGGCCACCGCGAGACCTTCAAGAACCTCAAGGCCGTCGGCCAGCGCCTCCGCGAAGACGCCTCGCCGGCGCGCTTCGCCGAGGCCATCACGAACTACCACATCATCGTGGAGGGCACGCTCGCCCAGCCGGGCCAGCACCTCATGGAGCGGTGGCTCGAGAACACCGGCGTGCTGCCGGGCTTCCTCGACGGCCTCCGCAACGTCGCCATCGACGAACAGCGCCACATCGCCTTCGGCATGAAGACCCTCGCCGACATGTACGCGAACGATCCCGAGGAGATCGCGCAGGTCGTCATCGACGCGATCCGCAACTCCGGCACCTACCTCATGGCCTTCGCCTACCCGAAGGACGGCGGCAGCGCCTTCCTCTCGCCGCTCGGCATCCACCTCGAGGAGCTCTACGCCGACTCGATGCGCTCGCTCACCTCGCGCCTGCGCGGCATCGGCCTCAGCGAATCCCAGCGCTCCAAGGCCCTCACCCTCAACCCCGAGCTCTCCTTCGAAGAGCAGGGCTCGATGATGATGCGCCTCCTCGACTCCGGGTACGTCGGTGACGGCTCCGTCCCGAAGAGCAAGAAGCCCGAGGACCTCGCCCTCCTCTTCGACATGATGCAGAACCTGATCCGGGCCAACCCGCCCGCGGTCGGCACCGTCGTCCAGTTCGACTTCACCGACATCGGCCCGCGCTACTACCTGCAGACCGCCGACGGCCTCGAGTACCACGAGAACCGCCACCCCTCGCCGAGCGTCAGCATCAAGACCAGCCTCGACGACCTCCTCGACCTGCTCGGCGAGCGCGTCAGCCCCGTGAAGCTGATCCTCAGCCGCCGTCTCTGGGTCTCCGGCGACCGCGGCCTGCTCGTCGGCAAGCGGTCGGTGTTCGGTCCGCCGCCCGAAAAATCGGTCGTGCGCCATCGCAATCCGGTGTTGGCTCGGCTCGGGTTCTCGTAGGGACGGCTTTGGGCGGCGCGGGCTTGGGCCGGGGTGGGGGTGACCCTCCTTGGGCTGCGGGCCCGCCTGTCCGGTTACGGCCCAGGGGGCCTTAACCGGACATTCGGTCGCTGAACCGCCCCGGGGAGGGTCACCCCCACCCCGGCCTTCGCAGCGGCCCCCATGCCGGCCCACGAGTGTTCGGGGCGTGCGTGTGTGGGATTGCGCTGGTTGGCAGCTCCTCGTTCTGGGATCGCCCAGGCCGGGCGGCGCACCCGAGTGAGGGATCCATTGGCCGGGGCGTTCCAGGTGCGGCTCGGGCCGGGCGGTTCAGCCTTCTGACTTGGTCCCGGAACGCGAAAGGGGCGCTCCCGGCTGATGCCGGGTGCGCCCCTTCGGCTGAATGGTGTCCGACGCTAGGAGGCGTTCGGTGCGGCGGCCGGGGCCGTGGTGGCGCCGGTGCCGTTGCCGTTCGAGGTGGGGACGTAGTCGAACGTCTCCTCCGGGCCGAACAGCAGGTCGAGGACCTTGTCGCGGAGGCCCGAGCTCGCGACGAGCGCGATGCCGGTGCCGACCACGGCGACGAGGAGCAGACGACCGCGACCGCGGCGGCGCTTCACGGCCGGGGCGGAGCGGAGCGATGCCTGGGCGTCGCGGGCGGCCTCGAAGGCGGCGCGGATCTCCTTCTGGAGTTTCGCGTCGTTGATGAGGGCCTTGCCGGGGCGCTTCGCCTTGCTCGCGCGCTTGTAGGCCGAGCGGCTGTTCTCGATGGCGTCGCGAACCTGGTCGCGGAGATCCTCGTCCTCGATGATCCGCTGGACGTACGGGTTCTCCTTGAGCGCGTTGAACAGCGCCTCGCCCGTCTGGGCGCCGTGCTGCGCGGTTTCCTTGGCTGCCATGTGGTTGCTCTCCTTCCAGCGGTCCCGGGGATCCCGCCGCAGGAGGCGTGGAACCAGGAGGCCGCGTGGTTCTCCGTTTGGCCTTTCGGCCAGCATAACCCCGCCCCGACGCGACAGGCGCAATTGACGGGCCCGTCCGGGGCGCCAGAGGCGGTCAGCGACGTGTGCGGGCCCGGGCGCGCAAGGCGATCTCGAGCACCTCGTCGATCCGCTCGACGAAGTGGAAGTCGACGGATTCCTTCAGGGAGTCCGGAAAATCCTCGAGATCGCTGGCGTTCCGGGCCGGAGCGATGACCGTCTTGTACCCGAGGTCCTGGGCGCCGAGCGCCTTCTCCTTCAGGCCGCCGATCGGCAGCACCGCGCCGGTGAGCGTGATCTCACCGGTCATCGCGACGTCGTCGCGGACCGGTCGCCCGGAGATCAGGGACGCGAGCGCCGTCGCGATCGTGATGCCCGCCGACGGCCCGTCCTTCGGGATCGCCCCCGCGGGCACGTGCACGTGGACGTCGTGGGTCTTGAACCAGTCCGCCGGGGCCTCCGGTGCAACGACCTCGACGTGACCGCGGAGCCAGGTGAACGCCGCCTGCGCGGATTCGCGCATGACGTCGCCGAGCTGACCGGTGAGCTGGAGGCGCCCGCCGCCGGGCGTCGCCGCGGCCTCGATGTAGAGCACGTCGCCGCCCACGGGCGTCCACGCCAGCCCGCTCGCCACGCCCGGCTCGGAGGCGCGCCGCCGGCGCTGCTTCTCACGGCGCTGGTTCCCGAGCAGTTCACGCACCCGCGCGGCGCTCAGCGTCGTGCGACCCGGACCGTTGCCCTCGGCCACCTGCCGCGCGATCTTGCGGGTGACCGTGCGGATGGCGCGATCGAGGCCACGTACGCCCGCCTCGCGCGTGTATTCGGCGATGATGACCTTGAGGGCGGCATCGCCGAACGAGAGCTGCCCACGCTTCAGCCCGGCGCGCTCGATCTGACGCGGTACGAGGTAACGCTTGGCGATCTCGAGCTTCTCGCGCTCCGTGTAGCCGGCGATCGTGACGATCTCCATCCGGTCGCGCAGCGGGCCCGGGATGCGGTCGAGCTCGTTCGCCGTGCAGACGAACGTGACCCCGGACAGGTCGTACGGGAGGTCGAGGAAATGGTCGCGGAAGGTCGCGTTCTGTTCCGGGTCGAGGACCTCGAGCATCGCGGCGGTCGGGTCACCGCCGTAGCCGGCGCTCATCTTGTCGATCTCGTCGACGAGGAGCACGGGGTTCGTGCTGCCGGCGTCGCGCATGGCGCGGATCACCGACCCCGGCATCGCGCCGACGTAGGTGCGGCGGTGGCCGCGGATCTCGGCCTCGTCGCGGACACCACCGACGGAGAGCCGTTGGAAGCTGCGGTCCATGGCGCGGGCGATCGACCGGCCGAGGGATGTCTTGCCGACGCCGGGCGGCCCCGCGAGGCAGAGGATGGTGCCGCGGGCCTCGTCCGAGAGCGAGAGCACGGCGAGGTGCTCGAGGATCCGGTCCTTGACCTGTTCGAGGCCGAAGTGGTCGCCGTCGAGGATGTCCTTTGCGAGCGGCAGGTCGATGTCGTCGGACTCGGCCGGCTCCCACGGAAGGTCGGCGATCCACTCCAGATAGGTCCGCACGACGCCGTGCTCCGGTGACGCGGCGGGGATCGCCGCAAGGCGACCCAGTTCACGATCCGCGGTCTTGCGGACCTCCTCCGGGAGCGTGTGCGCGTCGAGGCGGGCACGGAGCTCGTCGATCTCACGCTGCGAGTCGTCGTCCTCGCCGAGCTCGGCCTGGATGGCGCGGAGCTGCTGGCGCAGCACGAACTCGCGCTGCCCCTTGTCGAGCTCGGACTGGACCTGGTCCTGGATGCGCGTGCCGATCGAGATCACGTCGAGTTCACGCGCGAGGAGCTGCACGAGCCGGCGCAGGCGCCGCTCCACGTCGACCTCCTCGAGCAGCTCCTGCTTCTCGCCGGGCGTGATCCGCAGCGCGCTCGCGATGAGGTGCGAGAGCTGGGAGGCGTCCTCGATGTTCGCGACGGCGAGCCGCAGCTCCTCGGGCAGGTACGGGACCGACTCGACGATCTCCAGGAATGTCCGCTGGACCTCGCGCACGAGGGCGGTGAGCTCGTCGCTCTCCTCGACGACGTCCGGGAGCTCCTCGATCGTCGCGACGAGGTACGGGGTGCGCTGGGTCCAGCGGGTGATCTTCACGCGCTGACCGCCCTGCACGAGCAGCCGTGAGGAGCCGTCGGGGACCTTCATCATGCGCGCGATCGTCCCGATGACGCCGACCTCGTAGAGCTGCTCGGGATCCGGCGCCTCGATCTCCGGTTCGCGCGAGGCGACCATCACGAAGCGGCGATCGCCGGACAGGGCGTCGTCGATGAGTTTGAGCGAACGCTCCTGCCCCACGGCCAGGGGGATCACGAGGTCCGGGTACGGGACGTTGTCGCGGAGCGGCAGCACCGCGAGGGCCGCAGGCACATCCGGCGGGCCGTCCACCGGGTTGCCGTCGGCGTCGACGATCACGAGATCCGAGAGCGACGTCATCACACGCCCTCGTCGCCACGGGTGACCGGCACGCTGCGGGTGGTGAGGTTGCGCCGGGCGATCGGCAACTCGATCTCGAGCATGCCGTCGACGTAGTTCGCGCGGGCCGCTTCGGACTCCACGTCGGCGCCGAGCTCGATCACGCGCTCGAAGGGTCCGTGCTCGATCTCGAGCTGCTGGTACACGCGACCGGCCGCGACGACGGGCGGCCTGCGACCCGCGATCCGCACCACCCGGCCCTGCACGTCGACGACGAGCTCCTCGAGCGTGATGCCGGCGAGGTCGATGACGATCACCGCGGCTGCGGGCGACTGCGTGTAGTACACGTCGACGCGGGGCGTGAATCCCGCGCGCCGCGGCGCGAGGGCGCGGTCGAAGACGTCCCCGAAGAGTTCGTCCATCTCCCGACGCATGCGGTCGAATCCGGCGAAGAGGTCACGATCCGTCGACATCGAGATCCGAGCCTAGCGCTGGACGGCGGTGATGTCGGCCGACCGTTCCCACCCGCCGTGCCGGGCCGATCGGGGTACGCCCTCAGAAGGCGTACGTGGCGCCCGGGCGCGCGAGCGACGTGGCGGCGTGGACCGCCTGCGCCTGTGCGACGAGCTGCTCTCGTGGGAGCTCGTCGGACATGTGCGTGAGCACGAGCCGGTCGACCTGCGCCTGCACCGCGATCTCGGCCGCCTCGACCGAGGTGATGTGGCCGCGGGTGCCGCCCTCGGGTTCCACCAGCGTGGCCTCGAGCATGAGGAGGTCGGCGCCGTGCGCGAAGTCGATGATGCGCTGCGACGGGCGGTGGTCGGCGCCGAACACGAGTCGCCCACCGGCCTCGGTGCGCACGCCGATCGCATGCGTCGGGACGAAGTGCGGCACCGGTGCGAACTCGAGCGTGAGACCCGGCAGATGGGTCGGCTCGGCGGGGTCGTACTCGACGGCGTCGTAGGCGAGGTCGAGGAGCTCGGCGCGGTCGATGAGATCGAAGATCGCACGCATCCGCTCCGTGGCGCCGGGCGGGAGCAGCAGCTTGGGGCGGCGCGACTCACCCCTGAGCGCGCGCGGTGAGTAGAGCAGCGCGTACGCCATCGGCAGCAGGTCCAGCATGTGGTCGCCGTGCGTGTGGGTGATGGCGATCGCGTCGACGCTGAGGTAGTCGTAGCGCTTGCGCAGCTCGGCGAAGGCCCCGTTGCCGCAGTCGATCATCAGGCGCGTGCCGGGGACGTCGACCAGGTACGACGAGCAGGCTTCGCCTGCGTTCTGCCACGAGGGCGAGGCGCCCAGGACGGTGAGGTTTCCTCTCGCGTCGGCCACCCCGGCGGACTCTATCCCTCCCGCGTCGGGCGCGGAAGTCAGGGTGACCACGCTGCCCCGGGCGGGGCCGCCGTGGCGCTACGCGAACATGGTCGGCGCGAGCACGGGCTGCTCGTGCCGCGGCGCCGACGGCAGGCGCCGTGCCGGGCGACGCGCGGGCGCACCGGGACGGTCCGTGCCGAGGCCACCATCGGCGGTGCGGAACGCGAACCGGAGCTGGCGCTGGGGCTTCAGACCATCCGGCCCGTCGGGGCGGAAGGTCGCGCACGGAGCGTCGAGCTCAAGTGCGCAGAGTTTCTGCCGACCAAAGAAGCACCCCTCGCAGGAGGGCTTGCTCTCGGATGTGCGGGGGCTGCTCGGCATGGTCTCTGGTCGGCCCGTCGGCGGGCCTCGGCAACCAAAGCAAACCTGCCTGCCGATCGCGACCGGCCTTCCCGCTCAGAGCGGAAAACGGCCCCGCGGGGGGACATGCGAAAAACCCGCTCGGAGCGGGACGGGCGTGTGGATGGCGCGTTGCGACCAGAGGATTCCGGCACCCCGCGCCGACCACCACCTCGATGGCCCTTTCCGGGACGTCGCCCGTAGGGTTCTGCACATGCACGCGCTCGTCACCGGGATCAGTGGCTACGTCGGCGGCCTCCTCGCCCCCGCGCTGCTCGACGCCGGCCACGACGTCCGCGGCCTCGCCCGCCACCCCGAGCGCATGGCCCACCGACCCGGTGTGCCGGTCATCTCCGCCGACCTGTCGACCGGCCGAGGCCTCGACGAGGCCCTCGACGGCATCGATCTCGCCTACTACCTCGTGCACTCGATGGAGGGCCACACCGACTTCGTCGCCGAGGAACTCCACGCCGCCCGGCACTTCGCCACGCGCGCCGCCGCCGCCGGAGTCCGGCGCGTCGTCTACATGAGCGTGCTCACCCCCGACAAGCCCCCGGAGCAGTACTCCGAGCACGTCCGAAGCCGCATCGCCGTCGAGCATGCGCTCGCGGCCGAAGGTGCCGAGGTCATCGCGCTCCGCGCCTCGATCGTGGTCGGCGCCGGGTCACGTTCCTTCCGCTTCCTGCTGCGTCTCGTCGAGCGCATGCCGGTCCTGTTGCTCCCGCCGTGGCGCCACAACAGCACCATGCCGATCGACGAGCGTGACCTCCTCCGCGAACTCGTGCAGGCCGCGACGGCACCCGTCGACCGCCCCGTGTCCGTGTTCGATGCCGTCGGCCCGGACGAGGTGACCTACCAGGACCTCATCGAGCGGCTCCGGGACCACCTCATGCTCCCCCGCCCGACCCTGCCGTTCCCGTTCGCGCTCACCGCGGTCACCGCGCCGCTCGCAGCCTCGGTCGCCGGCGAGGACCTCGGCCTCGTGCAGCCACTCATGGCCAGCCTCGGCAGCGATCTCCTTCCCCGTCGACCCGACCCGTACGAGGTGCGCCTCGGCCCGCCGCGCCACCACCTCGACGCCGCCATCGAACGCGCCCTGCGCGGCAGCGACTGCAACCGCATGGAGGACTGACATGGCACCAGTGGACGTCACCGTCGATCTCGACGCTGCACCCGAGACGGTGTTCGCGTACCTGCTCGACATCCGACGCACGCCCGAGTGGGTGACCATCTGCAAGGCCGTGCTCAGCGTCGACCCCGGCACCCCACATCCGGGATGGCAGTGCAGACAACGGTATGTGCTGCGCGGCGCCCCGTTCGTCGTCACATGGACCCTCGACGAACTCGACCAGGACAGACACATCAGTTGGAGCGGACGCGGCCCCGCCCGGTCGAAGGCCAGCATCGAGCAGGACCTCACACCGTTGGACGGCGGCGGCACGCGGCTGCGGTACCGCAACGAGTTCAGCGCGCCCGGGGGCATCTTCGGCGCCGCCGCCTCACGCGCGCTCGTCGGCGATACCGCCGAGACCGAGGCCAAGCGCTCGCTCGACCTCCTGGCCCAGCTGATCGACGGCGCAGACTGACATCTCCGCTTCCCGCGGATGTGCGATCAACGCACCGTGCCACGCACTGTGCACAGTGAGCACGGCGCCCGCGAATCACGCCGTATCGAATCGCCGGATACCGGTTCGACCGCCACCCAAACCCTGAAATCCCGGATCCTCCACGTCGCCGACGGATCGGGTACGGTGCACACAGTGTGAAGTCTTCCCCCACTTCACCAGAAGGAGCACATATGTCCGATTTCCTCGACGACAAGAAGAACGAGATCAAATCTCGTCTGGAAGAGCTCAAGGGTTACGTCGAAGAGCACAACAAGCTGCAGGCCGCCCTCGACGCCCTCGACGGCGTGAACCTCGCCTCCGCTCGTGCCAGCTCCTCCGCCGGCACCGGCCGCCGCGGTCGCCCGCGCGGCACCGGCACCCGCGCCCAGGAAGCGATCGAGGCCGTCACCAAGGAGCCCGGCCTCACCGCCGGCGAGATCGCCGACCGCATGGGCATCAACCAGAACTACCTCTACCGCGTCCTCCCCGCCCTCGAGCAGGACGGCAAGCTCGAGAAGCGTGGCCGGGGCTGGTACCTCCCCGAGGCCTAGACCTCACCGAGATCAGCCAGCCCGCGTTCGAGCAGACCGAACGCGGCATCCGTGTCGCGGAGTGCGGCCGTCGTCGACACCGCGACCGACGCGCCGGCCGCGACGCGGACCAGGCTGGCCATCGTGACCTGCTGCAGCGTCGACACGATCTGCCCGGCCGCGAAGAACGGCACCATCGAGCGCTCGTTCATGCCGCCGAGCCAGCGCGCGGTCTCCTCGTCGTCGCCGTCGCCCCGCACGGCGCGCATGAAGCTCACCTCCACGTCTGCGAGCGGTGCGGGCTCGCCGAGCACCTCCGCCAGCGCTGCCGCAAGATCCCGCTGGACGTCGTTCCACTGCTGGTGCGCACGATCTTCCTCGTCACCCTCGGTCTCTTCCTCGCCGGCTCCGTCCTCT
>JAVHXX010000128.1 GCA_031119595.1 Patulibacter sp.
CGCTGGCCGCGGCCACGCTTGCACGCCGCTGACGGTTCGGCCCGCGGCCCGCGGCTCCGGCGGCGCTCCGCCGCCACTCCGGGTTAGGGTGCGGTGCGTGTCGAAGCTCGTCGCATCGTTCCTCGTCGTCGCAGGCGGTGCCGCCGTCGCCGGCGGGGCCGCGCACGCGGCCGGGTCCGATGCCCCTCGCGCCGCCAGCGCGGTGCGGAGGCCGCACGTCACGGTCGCGCCCCCGAAGACGATCACGATCACGCGCAACGACATCGACGCGCTCACCGCGGACCCGGACGGCTCGCTCCGCGTGCGGACCACCGGCCAGGAGGTCAACACCGATCCGGACAGCGACGGTGAACTGATCCACACCGCGACCGGCGCGCTCCGGACCTACGGCGCGACCGGCGTGGCGGCCGGTCTGGTGGCCACGCCGGGCACGCCTGGCAACGAGCTCCCGGGCTTCGGGGAGTTCGCGTACACCCCGACCGGATCGGTGGAAGCGTTCGACATCGAGATCCCGAAGAGCGGTCCCGCGTCGCCGGTCACCGTGCACGTCGTGACCCGCGACCGGGCGGGCAACGTCGTCGGCGACGATCCCCTCCCGCTCAGGAACGGCGGCGACCGGGAGTACCTCGATGCCGGCGTCGACCACATCCACGTCGGGCCCACCGGCGCGGTCGTCCTCGAGGGGCTCCAGGGACCGGTGAACCCGAAGGACGACAACCAGGCCAGCTGGCTCGCGTTCAAGCCCGCCGGCGCCGACCACATCGGACCGCCGATCGCCCTGACGGACGGCTCCCGGAACTCGTTCGGCTTCGACGCCGTCCCGACTCCGGACGGCGGTGCGCTCCTCGTCGGCTTCGGCAACGGTCAGGCCGGCGCGTACGTCCGACGGGTCGATCCGGCGGGACGCCTCGGAGCCGTCATCCCGTTGCCGCCCCTCCCGAAGCGCCTCGACGCCTCGATGTCCTACGCCGTCGGGCCGACGGGCACCCTCGTCGTCGCCTTCAGCACGAAGCCCCACGCGAAGCGCGGCGGGCCGCCCGGCGGCCTCTACGTCTCGACCCTCGCCGCCGGATCGACCGCCCCGAGCGCACCGATCCGCGTGCCCGGCGGAGCGCAGAGCACGGCCGGCGACGCGCCGTCGATCGTGGTCGGTTCCGGCGATCGCACGATGATCGCGATCCGGCGCACGCACGGCGGGTTCACCCTCCTCGAGGGGCGGCCCACGTCGCTCGAGCCGACCTACGCGGTCGGCGGGAGCAGGTACGCCGACCCCCAGATCGTCCAGAGCCCCGGTGGTACGACCACGCTGGTGTGGAGCGACGAATCGTCCCATGAGCCGTTCCGCAGCCCGATCCTCGCCGCCCGGCGGCCGGCCGGCCGAGCGTTCGGCCACGTGGTCCAGCTCACGCCCCGGTCCGTCCACGAGGCCGGGCTCATCGATGTCGAGGCCACCGCGGCGGGCAACGTCGCCGTCGCCTACCGCGACGACGAACGCAACCGGTCGTACCTCGTCCCGGCCCTCTGGCCGACCGCCTGAGGCTCGCGGACCGGGCCAGTCCTGGCGCGGCTGTGCCGCGGCTGACGCCGCCCGGGTCGATGCTTCAAGATGGGGGCCATGAGCGAGGCGTACGCAGCGGCCGGAGTCGACACCGACCAGTCCGACAAGGCGGTCGCCGCGATCGTCGGTGAGCTGAAGTCGGCCAAGCCCGACGGCGGCTCGCGCGTGGTGCCGCTCCCCGGCCACTACGCCAGCGTCCTCACCGTGGCGCCCGGCCTCGGCCTCGCGATCGCCACCGACGGCGTCGGCAGCAAGCTGATCGTCGCCGAGCAGACCGACCGGATCGAGACGGTCGGGATCGACTGCGTCGCCATGAACGTCAACGACCTCGTGTGCGTCGGTGCGGAGCCGATCGCCATGGTCGACTACATCGCCGTCGAGGAGAGCGACCCGGCCCGCCTCGGGCGCATCGCCGCCGGCATCGCCGAGGGCGCACGCCAGGCGAACATCGAGATCCCGGGCGGCGAGGTCGCGGTCCTGCCCGAGCTCATCCGCGGGCACCCGTCGCCGCAGGGCTTCGACCTGTGCGGCGCGGCCGTCGGCACCGTCGCCATCGCCGACATCATCACCGGCGATGCGATCGCCCCGGGTGACGCGCTCGTCGGCGTGCCCTCGAGCGGCCTGCACTCCAACGGCTACACCCTCGCCCGCCGCGCGGTCCTCGAGCAGGGTGGCCTCGCGCTCGACGCCACGCCGGAGGAGCTGGGCGGCGCGACCGTCGCCGACGCGCTCCTCGAGCCGACCCTCATCTACGTGCGCGCGGCGCTCGCGCTGATCCGCAGCGACGTCGACGTCCACGGCCTCGCGCACATCACCGGCGGCGGCGTCGCCAACCTCCTGCGCCTCGGCAAGGACGTCGGCTACGCGATCGACACCCCGCTGCCCGTCCCCGGGATCTTCCCGCTGGTGCAGCGCCTCGGCAACGTCACCGAACGCGAGATGTGGGAGGTCTTCAACATGGGCTGCGGCTTCATCGCGACCGTCCCCGCGGACCAGGCCGAGCAGGCCGCCGCGATCCTCGCCGAGCACCACGAGGGCGCTGCCGTCATCGGCCGCGTCACCGCCGACACCGGGTCGGTCACGGTGCGCGGCGACTCCATCCTCGGCTGAGCCGCGCCGCATCCGGCGGGCGCCGCCGCGCGAGACCGCGCCGCGGCTACTTCGGGACGGGCGCCGTCACCACGCGGGTGTCGGCGAGGAGGTCGTGCCCGGCCCGGCGCTGGTTGTCCCACAGCGGCCAGAAGTAGTTGAGGACCCCGGCCAGGCCGATCGTCACCAGCGATGCGACCTGCACGAGGACGACGCGCCCGAGCACCTCGCGCCGCAGCGCGACCCGCAGCGTCATCGGTGCCCCGTCGCCCCGCATGACGCGCAGGCCGAGCGCCCGCTTGCCGGGCGTCTGCCCGTCCCAGCGGACGAGGAAGATCGCCGGGATCACGCCGAGCACGAGGCGGCTCACGACGAGCGCCACGTAGAGCGGCACCGGATGGACGATCGAATCCGGGAGGGTGCCGGTGCTGAAGAAGAGCGAGGCGTCGTCGACGGTCATCCCGGCGCCGAGGCCGATGGCGAGCATCACCGCGAAGATCCCGATGCCGAAGAGGATGCTGTCGATCAGGAATGCACCGGCCCGGCGCCACCAGCCCGCGAGCACGTGCACGTTTCCGGCCTGGGCACTGGCCGCGGCGTACGCGGCGGCGACCTGGTGCGGCGGCGGAGGCTCGGCGGCCGGCTGGTGCGGCGCGCCCCAGGCGCCGGTGCCGGGCGCGGGCCGATAGGTCGGCGCGGGCGTGACGGCCGGTGCGGACCCGTCGAGGGGCTCCCAGATCGACGGCTCGAGCGGCGGTGCAGGGGCGACCGGCGGCTCCTCCTTGCGGAGGCTCGGTGGCGTGGGCTGATCTGGGGAGGCGTCGTCGGGCGAAGAGGTCACGGCGTGCGGGCGCCGCGATCGACGACCACGCGGGAGCGCGCGATCATGTCGTGCAGCGACCTGCGCTCATGGTCCCAGAGCGACCACCCGTACTGCGCCACGGTGGCCAGGCCAAAGGTGAACAGGCTCACCACCGAGAAGGCGACCTCACGCAGGAGGACCGTCCGGTAGACCGCCCAGCCGAAGGTGATCGGCGCGCCGTCCTCGCGCATCACGCGGATCCCGGCAGCGCGGCGGCCGGGCGTCTGCCCGTTCGTGCGGCTCATGAAGAAGCCGGTGTAGACGGCGAGCACGCCCCAGTACACGACGCTCGCCACGATCCCCGCGACGAGGATCCAGTGCTTGAGCTCATGCAGGTCGCCGGTACCGCTGAGCACGGCGGCGGGGTTGGAGGCGTTGCCGTAGACCTCCGTCGAGAGCGTCGTGTCGCGGCCGGCGGCGTGGAACACGCTCGGCATCACGAACGCCATCACGATCGCGGTCGGGATGAGGAGGATGAAGCTGTCGATCGACATCGCGCGTGCGCGCTGGCCGAAGGTCGCGAGCGCATACATCCGGCCCGGCTCGGGGAGTTCCGAGGCGGGCAGCTCCGGGAGCGCCGGCATCAGCGTGAGCGGGCTCTGCGCGACCACCCGCTGGGCGACCGTCGGCTTCGGTTGCGGCATGAGCCCGGCCGCGATCGCCTCGGCCTCGCCCGCGGGGCGGGCAGGTGGCGTGTCCTTGATGTAGGGCGCGGGTGCGTCCCAGCCCGCGTACGGGTCATAGGGCGGCAGGTCGTAGTCGCCGGCGCCGGCCGGTTCGCCGAAGTCAGTCACGGACGACCCTCGTCTTCGCGATGTGATCGTGGATCGCGCGCCGCTCGCTGTCCCACAGCGGCCAGAGCGCGTCGACGAGCGCGTACACGTAGAACGTCAGCGAACTGGCGACCGAGGCCAACAGGCCCTTCACCAGGAACTCACGGAAGACGGCGAACGCGAACGTCATCCGGGTTCCATCGGCACGAACCACCCGGATCCCAAGCATCTGCTTGCCGAGGGTCCGACCATTCGTCCGCCACATCCACGCCGGGGCGTACATCAGCGACACGAGCAGGAAGATCATCGACCCCAGGAACAGCACCAGCAGGAACGACACGAACGCCGCTTCGCCGTCGCCGTCGTGGAATTCGAGGTCGAACGCATCGGTCGCGAGGATGGGCACCACGACCAGCCCGACGAGGGCGGCCGTCATCGCCACCACGAGGAACCCGTCGATGAGCGCCGCGCCGGCGCGGCGCCCCCAGCTCGCGAGTTCGTACGTCGGGCCGGAACCCTGGTCGATCGGCGAGGCGGGGCGCGCGAACGCCGCGGGCCGCACCGGCCCGCCGGGCTTGTCGAACCGCACGCCCGCCGTGGGCTTCTCGAAGTGGGCTCCGCCCGGGTCGCTCACGTCGTCACCCGGAGGTCGACGGGGTCAGGTCGCGCGGACGACGCGCGTCTTGGCCATGAAGTCGTGGCCGGCGCGGCTCTGCGGATCCCACAGCGGCCAGAGGTAGCTGAGCAGGGCCGGCACGAAGAAGATCCCGCCGATGCCGTTCACGACGATGCCCTTGAGGAGCGGTTCGCGCACGAACGCCTGCCCCAGGCTGGGGGTGAGGCCCGCATCGGTGACGACGCGGATCCCGACCATCTTCTTGCCCACGGTGGCACCGTTCAGACGGGCCATCGCGATGGGTGCGTACAGCAGACCTGACAGGTAGTAGAGGGCGACCCAGGTGACCGCGATGCCACCCAGATTGCTGATGCCATCGGGTGGGTCGATGGTGACGGTGCTGAACGGATGGTCAGCGACGATCAGGAAGCCCAGGAGTGGGATGGGAAGGGTGATCAGCAACCGGACGATGATGTCCAGCAGATGGGCGCCGAATCGGGCGCCCCAGCCCGCCAGGACGTGCGCCTCGCCGGTCGGTTGGGCCTGCGGCGGCGGGGTCACGTAGGTGGGCTTCACGAGGGACGGGCCGCTGCTCTGCGGTGCGCCGCCGGGGATGCCGATCGGGCCACCACCCGGGATACCGAACGGGTTGTTGGTCTGGTCGCTCATGAGATGTCGGCAGTGTGTCATGTGCGGCACGGGTAGATTCGAAACGGATGAGCATCCCCGCGTTCGATCCCCGCACCCCGGTCCTCCCGCTCCGGGCGGAGATCGACGAAGCGGTCGGCCGTGTCCTCGACTCGGGCGCGTTCATCCTCGGACCCGAGGTCTCCGCCTTCGAGGAGGCGTTCGCCCGGTGGCTCGGGGCGAAACACGTGGTCGGCGTCGCGAACGGCACCGAGGCGATCACCATCGCGCTGCGTGCCCTCGGGGTCGGTCCGGGCGACGAGGTCATCGTCCCCTCGTTCACGTTCTACGCCTCCGCCGAGGCGATCCCCCCGACCGGGGCAAGCCCGGTCTTCTGCGACGTCGATCCGCTCACCCGCTGCGTCACCGCCGACACCGTGCGGGCCGCGATCACGCCCCGCACGAAGGCCGTGCTCGTCGTCCACCTCTTCGGCAACGTCGCGCCGGTCGCCGAGATCGCCGCGCTCGGCGTCCCGGTCGTCGAGGACACCGCCCAGGCGACCGGTGCCGACGGCACCCGCGCCGACGGCACCGTGGCGAAGGCCGGCACCCTCGGCGCGGCCGGCACGTTCTCGTTCTACCCGTCGAAGAACCTCGGCGGCTTCGGCGACGGCGGCGCGATCGTCACCGACGACGACGCGGTCGCCGAGCAGGCCCGCCTCCTGCGTCTGCACGGCTCGCGCGCGAAGGACACGTACCTCGAGGTCGGGTACAACAGCCGCCTCGACGCCATCCAGGCCGCGATCCTCGGGGTGCTCCTCCCGCACGTGCCCGCGTGGGTCGAACATCGCCGCGCGGCGGCCGCGCGGTACCGGGCGAGCGCCCTCGCCGACGCGGTCGGACTGCCCGCCGACGGGCCCTCGTCGAGCCCGGCCTGGAACCTCTGGGTCGTGACCCACCCCGAGGCCGACCGCATCGCCGCCGGCCTGCAGGAGCGCGGCATCGAGGCCCGCGCCTACTACCGCCAGCCGATCCACCTCCAGCCCGCGATGGAGCCGTGGGCGCCGTTCGTGCCGCTGCCGCACACCACCCAGCTCGCCGCCGAGCACCTCGCGCTCCCGATCTCCGCCGCCATCACGGACGACCAGATCGACGAGGTCGCGGCCGCCGTGGCCGAGCTCGCCTGACGCAGCGCGGCGTTCAGCTCGTCCTCGACACGCCACGGATCTCGTCATCCGAGGCTGGGACGGCCTCCGGCGTCCCGAATCGTCTCGGCTTGCAGCGGATAGCCGGATTACCACCCCGTCGCGCGCACCGGTAAGTGGACTGTTGCGCGGCAATGCATTCCACCGCGTATGTGACTAGGGTCACGTCTACGCGACCGATGTTCCCGGGTCCGCGAGGGAGGAAATGATGGCCGGCGTCACCCTGGACGGCATCACGAAGATCTATCCGAACGCCGACGAACCGGCGGTGTCGTCGCTCGACCTCGCGATCGGTGACGGCGAGTTCATGGTGCTCGTCGGACCCTCCGGCTGCGGCAAGACGACCGCGCTGCGGATGATCGCCGGGCTCGAGGACATCTCGGCCGGCGAGCTGCGCATCGGCGACCGTGTGGTCAACCACATGCCGTCGCGCGACCGCGACATCGCGATGGTGTTCCAGAGCTACGCGCTCTACCCGCACCTCTCGGTCTACGAGAACATCGCCTTCGGCCTGCGGATCCAGAAGGTCGCGAAGGACGAGATCGACAAGCGCGTCCGCGAGGCCAGCCGCGCCCTCGACCTCGACGACTTCCTGCAGCGCAAGCCGCGCGCCCTCTCGGGCGGCCAACGTCAGCGCGTGGCGATGGGCCGCGCGATCGTGCGCAAGCCCGCCGCGTTCCTCATGGACGAGCCGCTGTCGAACCTCGACGCGAAGCTGCGCGTGCAGACCCGCTCGGAGATCGCGAAGCTCCAGCAGGACCTCGGCGTCACCACCATCTACGTCACCCACGACCAGGTCGAGGCGCTCACGATGGGCGATCGCGTGGCCGTGATGCGCAAGGGCGTGCTCCAGCAGGTCGACGCACCCCAGGTGCTCTACGACCGCCCCGTCAACCTCTTCGTCGGCGGGTTCATCGGCAGCCCCTCCATGAACATGCTCGAGGCGCGCCTCATCCCCGAGGGCGACGGTTACCGTGCCGACCTCGGCGGCCAGTCGCTCGTGCTCGACGCGGAGCTCGTCGCGGCCCGCCCGGCGCTGAAGCAGTACGCGAACCGCGAGGTCGTGCTCGGCGTGCGGCCCGAGGAACTCGAGGACGCCGCGCTCGTCAGCGACCCGCCCGCCGACCGGATCCTCAAGGGCATCCTGCGCCTGCGCGAGGCGCTCGGCTCGGAGATCATGGCCCACCTCGAGATCGACGCCACGCCGGCCCGCACCGACGAGGCCCGCGAGCTCGCCGCCGACACCGGCCTCACCGCCCTCGACCACGCGAAGCCCGGCGCCACCGTCGTGGGCCGCTTCGGGCCGCGGAGCAAGGTCGCCGTCGACGACACCGTCGAGGCGTTCGTCGACACCCGCAATCTGCACTTCTTCGACCCCCAGACGGGTCTGGGCATCTACGACCAAGTCCCGGTCGCCCAGGCCGTCTAGCCCTCCGTTCACGCACCACCCACAGGAGCTCTCGTGAAGCAATCCCTCAAGCTGGCGTCCGCATTCGCGGCCGCCGGTCTCGCCACGGCCGGCATCGCCGGCTGCGGCAGCGACTCCAAGTCGGACAGCTCGTCCGCCAGCACCGCGACCCCGGCTGCAGCCGCCCCGACGTCGGCGTCCACCGACGTCAAGGGCAAGCTCTCGATGGTCGGCATCTGGACCGGCGACGAGCAGAAGTCGTTCAAGGCCGTCCTCTCGGCGTTCGAGGCGAAGTACCCGGGCGTCACCGTCAAGTACACCTCCGCCGGCGACAACACCCCGACCGTCCTCTCGACGGCCGTCGCGGGTGGCTCCCCGCCGGACCTCGCGTCGGTCGGTCAGCCGGGCCTCGTGAAGGACTTCGTCGCGAAGAAGGCCCTCCAGCCGATCACCTTCGCGCAGGACACGATCTCGGCCGAGTACCCCGCCGACATCGCCAAGCTCGGCACCATCGACGACAAGCTCTACAGCTTCATCTTCAAGGCCGCCAACAAGTCGACCATCTGGTACAACGTCAAGGCGTTCACGGACGCCGGCGTCACGCCCCCGAAGACGTGGGACGAGTTCCTCACCGACGCCAAGACCCTCGGTTCGTCCGGCACCCCGGCGTACTCGATCGGCGGCGCCGACGGTTGGACCCTCACCGACCTCTTCGAGAACATCTACATCCGTCAGGCGGGTGCAGACAAGTACGACCAGCTCTCCGACCACACCATCCCGTGGACGGACGCCTCGGTGAAGACCGCCCTCACCACGATGGCGCAGATCTTCTCCGACAAGGCGAACATCGCGGGCGGCACCTCGGGCGCGCTGCAGACCGACTTCCCGACCTCCGTCGAGAACGTCTTCCAGAACCCGGCGAAGGCCGCGCAGGTCATCGAGGGCGACTTCGTCCCCGGCGTCGTCGCGTCGAAGACGAAGCTCAAGGCCAAGACCGGCTACGACGAGTTCGCGTTCCCGTCGATCAACAACTCGCCGGCGACCGTCGTCGGTGGTGGCGACTCCGTGATCATGTTCAAGGACTCCCCGGCCGCCGAGGCGCTCGTCGAGTTCCTCGCCAGCAAGGACGCCCAGGAGGTCTGGGCGAAGCGCGGCGGCATGTCGTCGGCCAACAAGACCGTCGACCCGTCGGTCTACCCGGATGACCTGACCCGCGCGACCGCCACGGCGATCGCATCGGCGCAGACCTTCCGCTTCGACATGTCCGACCTCGCGCCCGTCGACTTCGGCGGCACCGCCGGCCAGGGCGAGTGGAAGATCCTCCAGGACTTCCTCGCGAAGCCGACCGACGTCGACGGCACCGCCGACAAGCTCGAAAAGGCCGCCGCGAAGGCGTACAAGGCCTCCAAGTAGGCACCTGAGTCCATGAGCGCGGCGAGCAGCACACCAGGGAGCGGCCCGGGCCCGGAGGCCCGGGATCCGCACCGCTGGGGCAGGCGACTGACGTCGGGGATCTTCCTCGGCCCGGCCGTCCTGCTGCTGCTCGTCTGGCTCGTGTACCCGACCCTCTCGACGATCAAGCGCAGCTTCTTCGACCGCAGCGGCGACCACTTCGTGTGGTTCGCGAACTACAAGCAGATCTTCACGACCGACACGCTCGTGAAGGCGCTCGAGAACAACGCGCTGTGGGTGGCCGTGGTCCCCGCGCTCGTCACGGCGATCGGCCTGATCCTGGCCGTCCTCGTCGACAAGATCAAATGGCAGGTCGCGTTCCGCCTCGCGATCTTCATGCCGATGGCGATCTCGCTGTTCGCCGCCGG
>JAVHXX010000129.1 GCA_031119595.1 Patulibacter sp.
GCCTGGCGCCACGGCCCGGGGAGCGCGGCGCTGCGGCGGTAGAAGTCGTCGTGGCGGGCGTATCCGGGCGCGGCGGCCGAGCCATCGGCGGCGGGTCGCCCCGGGGCGGGGCTGGCGGTCATCGCGGCTTCCCACTCGGGCGAGGCCGTGGTCACGAGATCGACCCGGGCGCCGGCGCGGGCGAGGGCGCTCGCGAGCGCGTGGTCGTAGGGGGGCGTGTACGCGGCGGGGTCGACGAGCTGGACGTGCACCGCCGGGGAGTATCGTCGCTCGCGCCGATCGCCGTGCCCGACCTCTCGATCCTCATCGTCAACACGCAGTCGCGCGACCTGCTCCTGCTCTGCCTCGACGCCGTGCAGCGCGAGCTCGGCGACTCCGGCTGGCGCGTGATCCCGGCCGGCTCCGACGCCGCGAAGGTCGACCTCGGCCGCGCCCGGTGGACCGGCCTGGAGCCGATGCCGATCGCGTCGACCACCGATCGCACCGCCGAGGTGCTCGTCCTCGACAACGCCAGCACCGACGGCTCCGCCGCCGCCGCGGCCTCCCATCCGGTCGAGCCGGAGGTGATCGCCCTCGAGCGGCGCCAGGGCAAGGGCGACAGCGACTCCGATCTCCTCGCGCGCGCCACCGGCACGTACGGCCTCCTGCTCAACGAGGACGCCGAGCTGCAGCCCGGGTCGCTCGCCGCGCTCGTGAAGGCCCTCGACGACGATCCCGGCGCGGCCGCGGTCGGCGCGAAGCTCGTTCGCCCGGATGGCACGCCGCAGCCGTCGGCGTGGGCGTTCCCGTCGGTCTTCGGGGCCATCACGACCGCGTTCCAGCGGCCCGACCGCGTGGTGCAGAGCGTCGGCGACGAGACGCATCGCGTCGACTGGGCCCAGTCCGCAGCCCTCCTCGTGCGCGTCGAGATGGCCCGTGAGATCGGCTTCTTCGACCGGGACTTCTTCGTCTACTCCGACGAGGTCGACTTCCAGAAGCGCCTCGCCGAGGCCGGCCACCACGTCCTCTGGACGCCCCACGCCACCGTCATCCACCACGAGCAGCTGTCGACCGATCTCGCCCGTGCGCAGCGCCGCATCGTCGAGTTCCACCGCGGCCGCGACCGGTACCTGCGCAAGCACCACGGCACCGCCGCGCGCCTCGTGATCACCTGGCTCACGGTCCTCACCTACGCCGGCCGCGCGCTCGCCGCCACCGCCCTGAAGGGCCACTCGCCGGCGCGCTACTGGGCCCACGCGAAGGCCGCCGCCCGCCCGAGCCGAGGCGAAGGCCTGCGCGAGGCCGCGGCCCAGTTCAACGCCGAGCTCGACCGCGCCGCGGCGGGCTCAGGCGTGATCGGCCTGGGCCTCCACCCACGCGCCGACGAGTCCTGAGCTGGCGGCCTCCAGGAGGCCTTCCCAGATGAACTCGCGGGCCTCCTCGAGGGGGTCGTTCGGGGAGAGGGCATCGTCGAGCCAGGCGGTGGCGGCGTCGAGGATCACCGAGAGGGCGTGCTCGGCACAGGCCTGGGCGGCAAAGGCGTTCGGGTCCTCCATGACCTGACTGGAGGCGATGCGCTCGGTGGCGCGGGCGATCGCGGGGTTCCAGTCGACCTGGAAGCCGATCCAGCGTGCGCGCACCGCGACGAGCGCCGCGGCCATCTGGATCCACATCTCGCGGGTCGTGATCGACGTGCGGGTCGGACGCTCACCGGGGGTGCGGGCCGAGGCCTGGGCGTCGAGCGCGCGGGCGTTCGCGGCGGCACGGGACAGCAGGGCGCCCGGACCCTCACCGGCGAGGCCGAACGCGCCGGTGATGTCGAGGGCGGCCTGCCCCTCGAGGGCGAGGTCGCGGACCTCCTCGCCGACCACGAGCCACGCGTCGATGTCGGCACGGGCCTGCAGCCCGAACTGGAGCAGGTACGAGGCGACGGTCGCGCACTCCTCGGCGAGATCGTCGTCGTCGGCCTCGGTGATGAGCTCGCCGAGCCCGGACTCGGCCTCGTCCTCGGGGTCGAGGCGGCCGTCGGCGAGCGGCGCGGCCTGCTCGCGCTGGGCGCGGCCGTAGGTGAGGCGCGCGTCGATCAGCGCGCTGACCTGCTCGAGCGGCGGCGGCGTGCCACCGGCCAGCGCGACCGACGCCGCGAAGACCCGCCCGGCGAGCGCCATCCGCACGGCCATGTCCATCGATCCGGCCTGTTGGTCGACGTCGCCGAGGAACTCGACCAGGCCAGCGCGATCGGCCACCACCACCTGCGCTTGGGGCAGAGCGGTGACGTACGAGTCGAAGACGAGACGCCGGGCCGTGTCGAAATCCATCCCCGCCCAGGCTATGCGCATCGGCACACATCCCGAGAAAGCCTGCGTGCGCGGGCTCCTATCGTGGGCACCCATGGATCCGATGGCTTCAGGCGACGTCGCCCGCGAACTCGCCGACCTCCCCCGCTGGCTGCTCGCCGCCGACGGTCGCTCGATCGTGCGGGAGCTGCACTTCGCCTCGTTCTCGGCGGCGTTCGGGTTCATGACGGCGGTCGCGATCGACGCCGAGGCGATGGACCACCACCCCGACTGGTCGAACTCGTACAAGACCGTGTCGGTGGCGCTGTCGACGCACGTCGCCGGCGGCCTCACGCAGCGCGACTTCGCGCTCGCTCGCCAGATCGACGCGCACGCGGTCGCGGCACTGCCCGACTGAGGCCGGGGCGCGGCGCGCCGAGCCGGGACGCTCAGCCGGTGGCGGTCTTCTTCGCCGCGGCTGCGGCCTTGGCGGCGGCTGCGGCCTTCGCCGCGGCGGCACGCTTCGCGGCAGCACTGCGCTTGGCGGCCGCGGCGGCAGCCTGGGGCGTGCGATACACGTGGACGACGTAGAAGTTCGTGGTGAGCGCGCCGCCGACCGGACCGAACATCACGTCGAGGGTCACGCGCAGCGACGCGTTCCCGCGCAGGCGGGCGATGGCCGCCTTGCCGGCCTTGCCCGGCACGAACTTCAGCACCGCGGGCTGGCCCTCGAGCGTCACCGCGGAGGCGTCGCCGTACGGCAGCGGCATCGGTGCGTTCGGGTCGAGCAGACTGACCGCGCGGGCGGCCGTGGCGCGGGTCGGCGTGGTCGACGGAACCGTCGCAGCGGCACTCGCGGCCGTGGTGGTCGACGCCGCGGACGCGGTCACACGGGCGGCCTCGGCGGTCGCGTCGTCGTCGGGCGAGAGGCCGGGCAGCAGCGCGAACGCCGTGTACTTCCCCGCCGCGGCGGACTGCAAGACGATCGTGATGGTGCCGTCCTTCGCGACGACCGACCGGCCGACGGTCGTGAACGCGAAGGGGTTCGCCGAGGCGCTCGCGGTCGCCGGGGAGGTCGCCACGGGCGCGGTCGCCGAGCTCGCGCCGGCTGTCGCAGCACCCGAGGGCGCGGTCGGTTCGGCGGCCGCGAGGGCGAGCGCCGGCACCGCGAACAGCGCGGCGGCGGACGCCAGGGGCCACGTGAGTGACGGGACACGCATGTCCGGTCGTTCCGCGCCGCGCCGCGAAGTCCTTGTTCCGGGCTGGGAAAACGCGTTCAGGGCGGGCGCCACGCGATCCGGGTGCGAACGAGCGCGGTCACTCGCTCCGAATCGCACCCGGATGCCCCGGCGCGACCGCATCCCACGCCCTTCGCCGTGCACCGCGCGACGTAGCGTCCGCGACGTGCCGACCGACGATCCGACCTCCCACCCCGCCTCGACGCCCGCGCCGACGTTCGTGTCGGCGTCCGGTTCCCGGTCGCAGGACGGCAGCGCGACCGCGTCCGCCGACGGTACCTGGCGGCACCGGATCGCACCCTTCCTCGCCCCGGACATGGTCGCGCTCACGCCCGCCGAGGCGGGACTCGTCGCGGTGGTCCTCGCGATCGGGGCGATTCCCGCAGCCGTGCTCGGCTGGTCGTTCCTGCCGGTGATCGCGGCGCTGCTGCCGGGCGTCGCCCTCTCGTGGTACCTCCGGGCCCGCGCGGCGAAGACCCGGCCGAAGCGCACGCCCGTGCCCGGCACGGCGTTCCTCGGCGCCGGGTTCGTCGGTGCGACCGGCTCCTCCTACGACCGCTACTTCGGCCTCTACGCCGTCGTCGTGATCCTCGTGACCGAGCTGCAGCGCCGCACCCAACCGGTCGCCACGGAGGAGTCGACGGCCCGCCGCGCCGACCGGATCGCCGGCGTGCTCGGCAGTCGCCGCGTGCAGCTCTGGCTCGTGGCCGGGACGGCGGTGGTGGCCTGGATCGCCGTGATGGCCGTGACCCAGATCGCGGCCTGCGCGACCCCGAAGGACGGCGGCACCGTGCACGGCCCACAGGGTCCGTTCACGCAGGCGTTCTGCGGTACGCCCGGCGCACCCTCTGGCGACGTCGTCGAGGTCTACCTCCTCATCATCGGCCTGCCGCTGCTCGCGCTCGCCGCCGCCGTCCTGGCGGTGGTGCGGCTGCGCGGCGGCCCGAAGCACGTGCTCGGCGTGGCGGGGCCGGCGATCGCGCCGGCGTCGGTCGCGCTCGCCTGGGTGCTCGCCGGCGCCCGCTGAGTCGACGGCGCGGCGTCGTGAACGAGGACCGGGCGGCTCACCGCGAGCGCCCGGCCCTCGGGGTCGAGAGCGCTAGCTCACGACGATCTGGCCACGCATCCCCTGCATGTAGTGGCCCTTCACGTTGCAGACGATCAGGTACTTCCCGGGCTTCAGGTCGAACGTGTGACTCGCGGACTTGCCCGGGTTGGTCTCGCTGATCTCCCCGACGGAGTCGGCCTCGCCGACCCGCCCGTCGGTCACCTTGAGCGAGCCGGGATCGGCGTCGGTCTTGAGGACCACGAGTTCGTGGACGGCCGCGCCGTCGTTCTCCATGGTGATCTCGAGCTTGCCGGCCTTCGCCTGGATCTGCGACGGCCCGAACGCGAACTCCGTGGCCTTGATCGTGACCTTCCCGGACGACGCGTCGTAGGGCGAGGCGTCGGCGGCGGGCGTCGACATGCCCGGCATGTCGGAGGGCATCGGCGTGGACTGGGCGCCCGGCGAGGCGGTGTCCTGGTCGGAGCCGCACGCCGAGAGACCGAGGACGGTCGCGGCGAGCACGGGCAGCAGGAAGCGGTGGGTCAAGGGGAGGATCCTCGGGGCGGTGGGGTGTGCAGGGGCGGCACGAGACACCCGCGGCGGCGCGGGCGCTGGGCCAGCACCCTTTCGCACGACCGTCCAGGCGACCATCGGACCATGGTCCTAGGACATCCGGACACGCCGAAAACGGGCGTACCATCGGGTCGGTGCCCACCAAGGCGCCACGGGAGCAGTCGGTCGCCGGTGCGGTCGCGCTGTTCGCGCTCACCGGTCTGATCGTGCTCGTGCTGCTCGGATTCGCGGCCGTCGAGGTGCTGCGCAGCTCCAGCACGGCCGAGGCGATCCGCGACGCGAAGGTCGAGACGACCCTCGCCGGCCGCGCCGTCATCGGTCCCGCGATCCAGCCGGGACTCGCGCAGGGCGACCCCGTCGCGCAGGAGGCGATGCGGAAGGCCGCCGAGAGCTACGTGCTCGGCGGCACCGTCGTGCGGCTGAAGCTGTGGGACGAGCACGGCAAGATCATCTGGTCCGACGAACCCGGCCTGATCGGCACGAGCTACCCGCTCGGCGACGACGAGACGGAGGCGCTCGAGCACTCGTGGGTCGATGCGGAGGTGTCCGACCTGACGCGCCCCGAGAACCGGTACGAGCGCCGGTACGGGAAGTTGCTCGAGGTCTACCGGGGGATCACGGCGCCCGACGGCACCCACTACCTCTTCGAGACGTACCGGCGGTCGAGCACCGTCGAGGCCAGCGCGACGCGCCTGTGGGAGCGGTTCCTGCCGGCGCTCGCCTTCGGCCTCATCGTGCTGGAGCTCGTGCAGATCCCGCTCGCGTACCTCCTCGCGCGCCGCCTCCGCGACCGGCAGCGTGAGCGCAGTGCGCTCCTCGAACGCGCCATCGACGCCTCCGAGTCCGAGCGGCGCTCGATCGCCGCGGCGCTCCACGACGGCCCGGTGCAGCAGCTCGCCGGGATCGCCTTCTCGCTCGCGGCGACCGCCCGGCGGATCGGCGAGGGGCCGATGCGCTCCACGCTCGAGGAGGCTGCCGCCGGCACCCGGGCGACGATGCGCGACCTACGCTCCTCGCTCGTCGACCTCTACCCCGCGACCCTCCACCGCTCCGGACTCGCAGCGGCGCTCCAGGATCTCCTCGCGCCGCTGCAGGACGCCGGCGTGACGGTGTCGCTCGAGGCGCCGCCCTCGCTGGAGCTGCCCGAGTTCCAGGAGGCGCTGCTGTTCCGCGCGGCACGCGAGGCGGTCCAGAACGTGCGCAAGCACGCCGAGGCCGCGTCGGTGTCGATCGAGATCGCGGAGGAGCCGCACCGCGTGACCCTCTCGGTCACCGACGACGGCCGCGGCTTCGACCAGGCGACGGCCGCCGCGCACGGCCACTTCGGTCTCATGCTCCTCGGTGATCTCGCGGCCGACGGCGGCGGCGTGCTCACCATCCAGACGGCTCCCGGCGAGGGGACCACCATCCGACTCGAGGTGCCCACGTGATCTCCGTGCTGCTCGTCGACGACCACGCGGTCGTCCGCAACGGACTCCAGCTCCTGCTCGGGGAGTTCGACGACATCCACGTCGTGGGGACGGCCGCCGACGGCGCCGAGGCGTCGCGGGTCGCCGCGCGCGAGCGTCCGGACGTCGTCCTCATGGACCTCGAGATGGGCGGCGTCGACGGGATCGAGGGCACGCGGCTCGTGTCCGACTCGGCGCCCGAGGCGCGGGTCGTGATCCTCACCTCGTTCTCGGATCGCCAGCGCATCCTGGACGCCCTCGACGCGGGCGCGGTCGGCTACCTCCTCAAGGACGTCGAGCCCGACGAGCTCGCCCGCGGGATCCGGGCCGCCGCGCGCGGGGAGTCGCCGCTGGCGCCGCGCGCCGCGAGCGCCGTGCTGCGCGCTCGCACCGAGAAGCGCCCGACCGCCGACCTGACGCCCCGCGAGCGCGAGGTGCTCAGCTGCATCGGCGAGGGTCTCCCGAACAAGCTCATCGCCCGCAAGCTCGGCATCTCCGAGAAGACCGTCAAGGCCCACGTGACCCGGATCTTCTCGGCCCTCGGCGTCACCGATCGGACCCAGGCCGCGCTCTGGTTCGAACGCCAGCGACATCCGAGCTGAGCGGCGCGGCAGGCGCTCGCGGCCCTGACGTGCCGCACGCCGCCCCGTTCAGCGGCGGCGGCCGAGGGTCAGCACGCGCTTCGTGAAGGAGAGGAGCTCGTCGCGCTCCGCGCGCTCGAGCGCGAAGCGCCAGAGGACGAGGATCACCGCGGCGAACATGAGGAGCCGCAGCCCGGCCGGGGTCCACCCGAGGTGGGGAGCGTCGGCGAGGGGTCCGGCGAGCAGGCAGGCGGCGGCGCAGACCCCGAGGGCGACCGCGATCCGGCCCCAGTCGAAGGCGACCGGGAAGTAGCGCCGGGTGAAGAGGTTCAGGGCGCCGATCAGGCCGACGTACGCGATCACGAGACCGGCGGCCGCGCCGTGCGCGCCGTACGGCGGCACGAGCACGAGGAGCGCGACGAGGTTCACGCCCAGGCCCACGACCGACGCCGGCACGGTCAGGCGGGTCGCCCCGAGACGCCCCGCGATGGTGGTCATGACCGGCACGACACCCCACATCGCCCACGCCGTGGCGAGGAGCGGGAGCACGGCGATCACCCCGGGCCGCACATCGGCGAAGCCGTCCTTCGGCGCGCCGATCAGCACGTGCACGGTCCACGGGGCGCAGAGCGCCACCCCCACCACGGTGCCGCCCAGCACCACGATGTAGCCGCGCACCGCCGACGCGTACAGGGCGCTCGCCTGCTTCGCGTCCGTGATGCCGTACGCCAGGGGCGGGAACGCCAGTTGGAACGCCCGCGCCATGAGGATCACGCCCGAGGCGATCTTCGACGCGTTCGAGAACACGCCGAGGGCGTAGCCCAGGAACATCCCGGTGCCCGGCACGAGCACCGTGAGCAGCGTGCGATCGAGGAGGTTGAAGCCGAAGATGGCGGCATCGGTCGGGACGGTCGGCAGGGAGAACCGCAACAGGGCCCGCAGATCGCCACGGGAGGCCGCGCGGCGCTGCGCATCGCTCTCGGGCGCCGGCGCGACCGGCTCCGGCACGGCGACCGCCCCGGGGTCAGGCGACGCGGGCCCCGGTTCGTCGACGATCGCGGCCGCGCTCCGGGGACGCGTCGATGCGCCGGCGGCGTCCGCAGGACCGGCGGCGTCCGGGGCTTCGTCCCGCGGGGTCAGGTCGACGAGGCTGTGTTCCGGGTCGACGAGCGCGGGCTCGCGCCGCACGCGCCCGCTGAGCACCGGCAGCTCGCGCGACCACAACCACAGCACCACGAGCCCGGAGGCCCCGTAGTTGCCGATGAGGTACCCGCGCACGCCCTGGTCGAGGCCCACGATCAGGACCAGCGACAGGATCGTCGTGAGGATCACGTTCGACATGGACGCGATGAAGTAGGTGCGCCGGTCGTCGCGGGCGCGCAGGAGGGTCTGGGCGATGTCGAGGTTCGTGTACGCGAACAGCCCCGCGGCGGCGATGCGGATCACGGCCGGGTCGTGGATGAGCTCCAGCTGGTCGGTGATCGGCTGGGCGAGCAGCGCCACCACGATCGCGACGATCGCGCTGACGACGAAGATGGTCAGCTGGATGGTGCGCTGCAGGCCCGGGCGCTCCTCGTCGCCGGCCGTGAACCAGTGCCGGAGCAGTGCCTCGCCGAAGCCGAGCCGCGCGAACAGCGACAGCATGATGAGCCACGCCAGGATGAGATCGGCCTCGCCGATCACGTTCTGGCCGATCGCGCGGTTGTAGGCCGCGTACGTGAAGAACGCCAGGCCCGACGACAGGAATGCGGACGCCTGGTAGGCGAGCCCGCTGCGCACGATGCGTTCGACAGCCCCAGGCACGGCGGTCCACGTTAGTGACGGCGGCGGGCGGGCGCGGCGCTCCGGACCACGGCGCGGCGACGCAACCCGGTCCCCCGGCGGACACCGCCGCGTGCGGCGTGACCGGGCGCGAGCCGGGCGCACCGCGTAGCGTGGGCGCGATGCGTCGTCCGCTGCTGCTCCTGCCGCGCCCCCTGGACCAGTTCGTGCTGGGCGACCACGCGCGCGAGCTGATCGACGGCTCCGGCGGCGCCGCCGCGCTCGCCGGGCGCGTCCCGTACGGCGCGCTGCTGCGCACGCCCGCGGCGACCCGCGGCGCCGTGGTCAGCACGATCGGGCGGGCGATCCGGGCGTCGATCCCGGGCGACTGGACGCCCGACGAGACCGTCCTGATCGCGTACCACGCGATCCAGTGGCCGGTCGTCGAGTGGCTGCTCGCGAAGGGTGCGGCGAAGGACGTCTGGTACTGCCGGTGGGACCGGTACGAGCGCGCCCACGACGCCGGTCGCGCGCAGGACCTGCTCGGCGCGTGGCACGAGGGGATGGCCTCACGCAGCGAGCTCACCTTCGCGGTGTCCGGGGCGCTCGCGCAGCTCGAGACCGATGCCGGCCGCGAGGCGATCGTGGTCGGCCTCAGCGCCGACGGCTTTCCCTCCGAACCGGTCGCGCCCGGCGGCCGCGGCGCGGAGCTCGTGGCGGCGGAACTGTCCGGGCGGTCGGACCCGGACCGAGCCCTGAACGACATGTGCGCCGACGGTCTGTTGCGAGTGGTCGAGGACCCGACGAATACGGGGGAACCGAAGTGGGGCTGGTTGCCCGTTGCTCGACGACTGATCCGGGAGGAGTTCGCCGCTACCCGGCCGCAGCTGCTGGCTCAGCTCGACCTGCGGTTGGTGCAGTACTACCGGGAACATGGCCGTCCCGAACGCGCCCTGCTCCACGCGGCAGCGTCGGGT
>JAVHXX010000130.1 GCA_031119595.1 Patulibacter sp.
TTCGCGTACTGCGCGGGCGTGAACGCCAGCACGGTGGCGGCTAGGCCGGTGGTCGCGTCCCGCACGGCCGTGATCTGCGTCTGCAGGTCGGCGAGCTTCGCCTGGACGTCCGCGGTGTTGTGGGTCGAGGCGGGACCCGCGAGGAGCGTGACGAGCCGCTGCCGTGCCGCATCGAGCGCCTCCGCGGAGCCGTGCAGCAGGTTGTCGGCCGACGTGGCCAGCTGCAGCTGCGGGAGCCGCAGCCCGTAGACCGCGTACGTGGTCGCGATCGCCCGGTAGTGCGCGTCGGCGTCGGCGGCGGTCTGGTCGGCCGCCAGCTGGGTCGCGAGCGTCGCGAGGCCGGTCGTGGTGTCGGCGATGATCGCGAACGCGCGGTCCTCGTTCGCCTGGCTGAGCCACGGGTTCGGGGTGAGCGACGGCCCGATCGCGCCGAGCACCTGGGCCTCCTGGTTGATCTCGATCAGGCCGCGCTGCTGGAGATCGGTGATCGGGTTCGTCGCGCCGGTGCCGGCGACGATGCTGAGCGTGCCGCCCGGCGTGACCTTCTCGACGACGTTGGCGAACGTGTCGGCGATGTAGAGGTTGCCGGCGCCGTCGAGCGCCACCTGCGCCGGGGAGACCAGCGCTGAGGCCGTGGCCGGGCCGGGCGTCGGCGCACCGACGGTGCCGGGCGTGCCCGCGACGATCGACAGCGCCCCCGTGCTCTTCGCGATCTTCTCGACCACGCCGGCACCCGGGTCGGCGATGTACAGGTTGCCGTCGGCGTCGAGCGCGACGCCGTTCGGGGCGCCGAGCTGGGAGTCCTCCGCGGCACCTTCGCTCGGCACGCCGGTGAGGCGCGGGGTCCCGGCCACCACCGAGAGCTCGCCCGTCGCCGCCGAGACCTTGTCGATCGTGGCGTTGCCGGTGTCGGCGATGTAGAGGTTGCCGGCCGCATCGACGGCCACGCCGCCGGGCGCCCACAGCGGCGAGCTGGTCGCCGGCCCGGGCTTGACCGTGCCGAACGTGCCCGGCAGACCGGCCACCACGGAGAGCGTGCCGCCCGGGGTGATCTTCTCGATCACGCCGTTGACGGAGTCCGCGACGTAGATGTTCCCGGTGGCATCGACGGCGACACCGGTGGCGTCGTGCAGCGCCGAGCTCGTCGCGGGACCGGACGTCACCGGGCCGGCCTGGCCCGCGGTGCCCGCGAGGATCGAGAGCGCGCCGGTGCCCGAGGTCACCTTCGCCAGCACCTGGTTCGCGCCGCCGTCGGCGACCAGGAGATCGCCCGAGCGGTCGAGCGCGAGCGCACCCGGGTTCGAGAGCTGGGAGGCCGTCGCGGGGCCCGCGGCGATCGGACCGCCGTTGCCCTCCACACCGGCGACGGTCGACAGGTCGCCGGTCGGCGTCACCTTGCGCACCACGTGACCGGAGAGGTCGCCGATGTAGAGGTTGCCGGCGGCATCGACGGTGAGGGCATTCGGCGTGAGCATCGTGTTCGTCGCCGGGGTGGCACCGAGCGACGCGCGGCCGTGCGGGGCCGAACGGCCACTGCGACCCCCGGTCGCGGTGTTGTACGCCGCATTGAGCGCGGCCAGCAGCGCCTGGCGCGCCACGCCGGCGATCACCTGTGGTGCGGAGAGCGTGAAGCCGGAGAAGATCGTCTCGGCTGCGGCGCCGCCCGTGATGACCGTGGCGGCGACCCCGATCGAGACACCGGTGAGCGCCTGGAGGACCGAGAGCTGTTTGCACGAGAGCATCCCGATGCTGATCGCGAGGAGGCTGCCGTTGTCGCCGGTGTTCGCGAGCGGGTTGACGCAGCCCGGCGGGATGTAGTGCGGCTCGATCGTGACCTGATGGGAGGTGGCCTTGATCCGAGCGGCGCTGGCGGCCTCGATCGTCGTGTGCCCGCCCGGGATCGTCGTGGTGACGCTCGCCCCGACGTAGGCCGCGCTGCCGGCGAAGGTCGCCGTGTACACGCCCGTGCCCTTCCAGAACTCCTGGACGACCGCCCCGGTGATGGTGCACGTGGCGTAGGACTGCCCGTTGCCGTCGTCGGTGGTGGTGGCCGTGCAGCCCCGGAACTGGAGGCCGAACTGGGTCATGAACGCGAACTGGATCGGGAGGCCGGCCACCGTCGAGCCCTCGCCGCGGCCGACGAAGGCACTGAACGTGACGCTGGTCGGGTCGCCTCCGGAGGGCCCGGCCACCGTGGAGTAGCTGGTGCCCATCACCGTCGGCGACTGCTTGACGGTGTACGGGCCTCCCTGGAGCTTGAACGGCACGGTGCCGCCGTGGAACTTCAGCTTCACGTCGAGGCCGGTCTGGACGTCGTAGCTCTGACAGGAGGCACTGGCGAACCGCCACGACCCGGGCAGGACCCCGTACGCCGAGGTCGTCGCGCCGTAGTAGGCGTCGGGCGTGGCGTACACCTTCGAGCACTGCGCCTTGCCGGTGAGCTCGTAGTCCGGGTCGTCGGCGAGCGACTTGGTACCGAGGAAGGCCTCGAGCTGGAACGTCGGCGCCTGCGGATAGGTCGTGTCGCCGGCAGACACGACCACCGTGTACGGGGAGTCCGTGTCGGCGAACGCGCCGGAGGGCATCGCCACTGCGGCGGCCAGCACCACGAGCATCGACAGCAGGGCCGTTCGCAGGCCTCGGCCTGCACCTTGGATGCGCATGGTGGGGCAGCTCGTCTCGGGCGGGGTGGCGAGAAGGACACCGGACGACCGGGAGCGCGCGATGCGCTGCTTCTCGGCGCCATGAATATCACGCCGCCAGCCGTGAACACAACTTTGTATACATGGGCGCCTCGCACGCCCCTGGTGACCGTCGTGGTCGCCGGAGGTCGTCCGGGTCGACGCGCACCTTCTCACGCACTCGTTCGCGTGACCAAGAAAAGTCGATTGTATTCGACCTTATATCGACAAGGTCGGATATAGTCGACGTCATGCCTCCGTCGGTCTCTCCCGTCGCTCGTGACGCTGCGAAATTCCTCGGGGCGCGGATCAAGGCGGCTCGGCTGGAGCGCGGATGGACCGTTGCCGAGCTGGCCGAGCGGGCACAGGTCGGCCGCGACACCATCATGAGCGTCGAGCGTGGCGGCCTCCGGGTGGCCGTGGGCACCGTGTTCGACTGCGCGTTCCTGGTCGGTGTACCGCTCTTCTACGACGATGCGCAGCGGCTCGCCGCCGAAGCCGCGCGTGGTCAGGCGCCGCTCCTCGGGCGGCGTGCCCGCCCCGTGACCGACGAGTCGGACGTCGACCTTGACTTCTGAGGCGTACGTCTGGGTCTGGCTCCCCGGGGCGGAGGAGCCGGTGCCGGCAGGCATCGCGCGCGAGCAGCACGGCATCGTGCGCTTCGCCTACGGCAACGGCTACCGCGCCCGGCCCGATGCCATGTCCCTGAACACCGTCGAGCTGCCACTCGTCGAGGGATTCCGAGATCCCCCGCCGGGCCTGACCGTCCCGGGCTGCCTCGCCGATGCGGGCCCGGACGGATGGGGTCGCCGGGTCATCCTCAATCGTCTCGTCGGTGCCGATGGCGCCGTCGACGACCTCTCGGCCCTCACCTATCTCCGCGAGGCCGGCTCGGACCGCATCGGCGCCCTCGACTTCCAGGCCTCACCCTCGGAGTACCGGCCGCGCGGCAGCTCGCGGGCGACGCTCGACCAACTGCTCGAATTCGTGACGAACGTCGAGGAGGGCATCCCCGTCCCGCCAGAACTCGACGATGCCATGCGCGCGGGCGCGTCCGTCGGCGGTGCCAGACCGAAGGCACTGCTCCGGGACGGTGACCGTGAGCTGATCGCGAAGTTCAGCGCGTCGTCGGACCGCTGGTCGCTCGTGCGAGGCGAGTTCCTGGCCATGACGATGGCAGCCCGTTGCGGCCTCGACGTGGCACCGGTGGAGCTCGCGCGGGTCGGCGATCGCGACGTGCTCCTCGTCGAGCGCTTCGACCGTGTTCCCGGGACACGGCAACGGCGGGCCCTCCTCTCCGGGTTGACGCTGCTCGGCCTCGACGAGATGTGGCCAGGGCAGGCAGCCTACGGAGACCTGGCCGAACTCATGCGGACCCGGTTCACGAGGCCGCAGTCCTCGCGCCGTGAGCTCTTCGCTCGGCTGACCTTCAACGTCCTGTGCGGCAACACCGACGACCACGCACGCAACCACGCCGCGTTCTGGGATGGCCGCGAGCTCACCCTCACCCCCGCCTACGACATCTGCCCGTACATCCGGGAGACGGGCGAGGCGACCCAGGCCATGCGGCTCGGCCGGGGGGAGGATCCCGGTCGCCTCGCCAACATCGGCGAGTGCGTGCGCCGTGCCGAGCTCTTCGGGCTCAGCACCGCGCAGGCGAGGGAGATCGTGGATGCCCAGCGCGAGACCATCGACGCCGAGTGGAACGACCTCTGCGACGAGGCGGGACTCACCCCCGTCGACCGGCGGCTCCTCCGCAACGTGTTCCCCCACGAGTACGCCCTGTACGACCTCTGACCCGCGGGCGTCGGCCGATCCCGACTCAGTCCTCGTCGACCTCGATCGGGTCGTCGATGCCGAGTCGTGAGAGGCGGCGGTCCTTGAGCACCCGGCCGCCCGTCTGCTCCTTCGGGCAGTAGGCGATCGTGTACGACTCGAAGTGCACGCCGCGCAGCCGCGTGCCGCAGCTCGGGCACGGCTCGCCCACGTTGCCGTGGACCTTCACCGGCTTCCTGAGCTTCTCCGGCGGGTCCGACCCGACCTTCAGCTCGTAGTGGGCGAGCGCCTCCGCGAGCACGTCGCGGATGGTGGTCACGAACGCGAGCCGCTCGGCCTCGTCGAGGTCTGCGCCGCGCTGGTAGGGCGAGCGCTGCGCCGCCCAGAGGATCTCGTCGCTCCAGGTGCGGCCGACGCCGGCCAGGATCCGCTGGTCGCGCAGGAGCGAGTGGAGCGGCCGCGGAGCATCGAGCGCCGCGGCGATCCTGGCCGCCAGCTCGTCGACGTCGCCGGGCGGCGCGGCGATCGTGGCGGCGAGCGGCACGCCGTCGGCGATCTCGGCCCCGAGCTCGACCGACCCGGCGCTCGGCTGGAGCGCGGCCTCGTCGCCGTCGGGCCACCACGCCTCGGGCCCGAGCTTCGCGAGCTCGGGAAGCTCGCCGGCGACGAGATCGGCGCGGGTGATCGCGCGGACCCACATCGCGTTGCGGGTGCCGCGCTCGCGGATCCGAAGCACGTCGCCGTCGTCGTCGAAGCGGATCCGCACCCGAAGTGAGCGGTCCTTCGGTGACGACGTGCCCTTCCAGACCATGCCGCCGCCGGTCATGAGGTGGATGAGCAGGAGGTGGTCGCCGTCGGTGTCCAGGAGGAGCAGTTTGCCCCGGCGCCGCACCTGCGTGACGACCGCGCCGTCGAGCACCGAGGGCGGGGGCTCGATCGACCGGAGGGCGTTGATTCCCGGGACGGTGAGGGCCGCGATGCGGCGTCCGGAGAGGGCCGCGGTCGCGCGCCGCGCGACGATCTCGACCTCGGGCAGCTCCGGCATGGCGCGGAGCCTATCCCGCCCGTCGAACCTGCCGGAACAGCTCGTTGCACCGGAATTCTGCAGCGTGCGGGTTCCGGGCCGCGCGCGCATGATGGCGCCCAGAGCCGGTCGACGAAGCGCCACCTGCACGGCGGACGTGTGCGTTGTGGCACGATACGCCGCTCATGAGCGTTGTCCCCGCATCCTCCACCGGCCTCACCCAGTCGGCAGCCGGCGGGCAGGTGTCGTCCGCCCCGGACACCGTCGAGGTCGTCCGCAAGCTGCTGTGGCTCCCGATCCTCTTCGCGATCCTCGCCGCGATCCTCGCCTACCTCGTCACCGGCGGCCGCGAATACTCCGCGTCGGCGCTCGTGAAGCTCGGCACCCAGGACATCGACCAGCAGATCCTCGGCCTCACGAGCGAGAGCGCCACCTCGGGCAACCTCGTCATCGCCGAGACCGTCGCCAACATGGACCAGCTCGACACCGCCCGCGCCACGGTCGGCCTGCTCGGCGGCAACCCGAAGCTCACCCCGACCGAGATCGACGACAAGGTCAGCGTCGGCATCGACACGAAGACCTTCCTCATCTCGGTGACCGCGAAGGATCCGAGCCCGTTCATCGCCGCGAAGCTCGCCACCGCCTACACGCAGGCCTACATCGACATCCGTCAGCAGCAGGACAGCGACCGTCTCGACGAGATCGAAGCCCAGCTCCGCAAGCGCCTCGCCGAGCTGCGCCAGCAGCAGGACACCGCCGTCAACGGCCTCTCCGGCTCGGACAAGCGCATCGCGACCTCGTTGCTCGCGATCCAGCCGACCACCGAGACCGCCCAGATCACCCAGAAGCTCGAGCAGCTCTCGGTGCTCAAGCGCCTGCAGACGCAGAGCGTGTCGTTCGCGCGCAAGGCCGACATCCCCACGAGCCCCGCCGGCCTGCCGCCGCTGCTCTTCATGATCGCCGGCCTCTTCGCCGGCGGCGCCATCGGCACCGCGCTCGCGTTCCTGATTGCCGGCCGCAACCCGAAGGTCTACGCCGAGGAGACCGTCGAAGGCCTGCTCGGCGCGCCGATCCTCGTGCGCGCCCCCTCGTCCGTCGCGACGGCCGAGCGCACCTCGACCCCGTTCTCGGCGCTGCGTCCGGTCGAAGCCGAATCGGCCCGCGTGGCCGCGGCCCAGCTCCGACTCAATCCGACCTCCCGTGATGCCCGCGCCATCGCGGTCGTCTCCTCCGACGACGCCACCTATGGCGCGCCGGTCGCGCTCCAGGTCGCCGGAGCGCTCGCCCGCACGCCCTTCACCGTGCTCCTCATCGACACCGGCACGAACGGCAAGCACTGGGACCAGATCCAGCGTCTCCTCGACGGCGCCCCGGACGGCGCCGGCGCCCTCGAGGAGGAGGACGGCGGCGACGGCACCCTCCACCATCTGTCGATGAACGAAGAGGAGCTCCGCGACGACCGCGTCGCCGCGGTGCGCGCCTGGGCCCTGCTCCGCTACGACCGCCTCGTGATCGCCAGCCCCACCCCGGACCGCCATTCCGCAGGCGTGGTGCTGCTGCGCGCAGCCGATACGGCCGTCGCAGTTGCGTCCTCGGGTCACACGTCGCGTGCCGCGCTCACGCGCCTGCGCGACCTCGCGCGCCAGATCGGCGTGCCGATCGCCGGCACGATCGCCACCGGGTTCGGTGGCGCCGAGTCGTAGCTTCGGCTTAACTTTCCCGGAGGCCGATTCACCACCGGCCTCCTTCCCCCGCCCACCCCGACGTCCCACGGGAGCACCAACCGACATGCCGATGCCTGAAGGCGACGCGACCGTCGTCCACGCGAACAGCCGCAAGGAGTGGTTCCTCGGCAGCATCGTCAACCGGATCCCGTTCTCGAAGATCCGCTCGCGCCTCTACCAGCGCATCGGCCGCGTGCAGTTCGAGGACGTCGACAGCACGCTGATCCTGCGGGGCGTGGAGATCCTCGACCCGCACATGCTCCAGATGGGGCGCGGCTCGGTCGCCAACCGGCACGTCCTCCTCGACGCCCGCGGCGGCCTCCAGATCGGCCGCGACGTCGGCATCGCGGAACGGTCCGTCATTCTCACCGGCGCCCACGCCTTCGAGGGCGGCATCACGGACCACGTCTGGCCCACGCGCATCGAGGACAACGTCTTCATCAACATCGGCGCGATGGTGATGCCGGGCGTGATCGTCGGCCAGGGCGCGATCATCGCCGCCGGGGCGATCGTCACGAAGGACGTCGAACCGTGGACCATCGTCGCGGGCATCCCCGCGAAGAAGATCGGCGAGCGCACACCGTCCGAGTACACGCTCTTCCGCCGCGGCGACGGCGCCTACAACGCGGACTGGCGATGAGCGACGCAGCCGCCAAGGCCCAGCGGTCGCTCGACCGCATGGCCGCCACGCCCGAGGGCCTGAAGAAGATCCTGCGGCCGCTGAAGAACCTCGTGTTCGGGATGCCCCGCGACGAGGCCTCGACCTGGGTGCTCGAGAAGCCCGAGGCCGCCGACGAGCGCTACCTCGACGTCCTGCGGTTCGGTGCCTGCGACTTCCGCGAGACCGAGCACGCGCACACGATGGCCGCGCCGGTCGGCTGGCCGCGCTACATGGCGGACGCGATGGACCGCAAGGGCGTGAAGCTCGCCTTCCAGAACCTCTTCGTGTGGCACTTCGAGGAGTTCCCGGCGGAGAGCGTGATCCGCAAGCGCCGCCGCAAGCGCCGCGGTGCCCCGGACGTCATCGTGATCCAGACCGGCGGCTTCTCCACGATGCGGCACGTCTTCGGCTACAACCTCTGGTCGTTCCTCGCCCGCGAGAACTTCGGTCGCCGGCTCGGTCGCCTCATGCACCCGATCTGGCGGGTGATGGACGTCGGCCTGCGGCTCGTGGGCCGCCCCGCGCCCTACTACGGCCCCGACAAGCAGCTCGCCGAGTTCATCGCCACGGTGCGGTCGATCTGGCCGGGTGTGCCGATCGAGTTCTGGAACCCGAACGAGCCCCTGCTGAAGGGCTCGTGGCGCCGTGACATCGCCGAGCGCCTCACCGCCGAGGCCACGCCCATCCTCGAGGACGCGCACGTGCCGATCCTCGAGGCGCCGCCCATCCCGAACACGATGTCGCTGCGCGGCGCGAACGGCATGAACTTCAACGCGCGCGGGTCGCAGCTCGTCGGCGACTGGTACGCCGACCATCTCCTTGCGACGTATGCCGACCTCGCGAAGACGCCCGCCGAGCGGGCTGCCGCGGCGGCCGAGACCGAGACGCCGCGCTAGCCGCGCGGCACCCGCGCTGACCTCACCGAGCCGCGGATCCGCCGCGGCTGCGTTGCTCAGTCGTCGTCGACCGGGTCGAGCCCGAGGATGAGCGCCGCGCGCTCGCAGACGGTCCGGGCCGCCTCGACGTTCTCGGCGGTCACGGTGAGGTGGCCCATCTTGCGCCCGGGTCGGGCCTCGGTCTTGCCGTAGAGGTGCAGGTGCACGCCCGGCAGCGCGAGCACGGCAGGCCAGTCCGGTTCGGCCTGCGGGGTGTCCGGGCCGTCGAACCAGAGATCGCCGAGGAGGTTCAGCATCACCGCGGGTCGCAGGAGCTGCGGCTCGCCGAGCGGCAGTCCCGCGAGCGCGCGTACCTGGAGCTCGAACTGGGAGAGGTCGACGGCATCGATCGAGTAATGGCCGGAGTTGTGCGGGCGCGGGGCCATCTCGTTCGCGACGATCGAGCCGTCGTCGAGGACGAAGAACTCGACGCAGAGCACGCCGACGTAGTCGAGCGCCGCGGCGATCGTCTTGGCCGCCGCCACGACCTCGGCCGTCAGCTCGGGCGTGGCGCTCGGCGCGGGGACCGTGGTGGTCGAGAGGATGCCGCCCACGTGGACGTTCTCCTGGACGGGCAGCACCGCCGTGGCGCCGTCGCGGCCGCGGGCGAGGATCACGCTCAGCTCGTACGCGAGGGCGAGGCGCTGCTCGAGCACGCACGGCACCTCGCCGAGCTCGGCGAAGCCCTCGGCGAGCTCCTCGCGCGTGCCGACGCGCACCTGGCCCTTGCCGTCGTAGCCGAGGCCCGAGGTCTTGAGGATCCCGGGGAGGAGGTCGTCCGCGACGCCGGCGAGGTCGTCGGCGCTGGTGAGCACGGCGTGCGGCACGGCGGGGACGCCGCAGGCCTCGAAGTGGGCCTTCTCGCGGGCGCGGTCCTGGCACACGGCGACGGCGTCCGCCGCGGGCGCCACGGGCAGCGATTCGGCGAGCGTCGCGATCGATGCCGCGGGCACGTTCTCGAACTCAGTCGTGACGGCGTCCGCGTCGCGCGCGAACTCGGCGAGGCCGTTCGCGTCGGTGTAGCCGGAGAGCACGTGCACGTGCGATACGCGGCCGGCGGGGC
>JAVHXX010000131.1:0-2291 GCA_031119595.1 Patulibacter sp.
CTGACGACGCCCATCCCCGTGGTCGGCACCGTGTTCTCGTTCGGGGCGGCCGCGTACAGGGCCGGGTCGAGGTCCGGGCCACCGCTCAGGAGCAGGCCGTCGAGGCGGCCGACCATCTCGAGCGCGAGGTCGAGGTGCGGCGGCAGGACCACGGGCAGGCCACCCGCCGCGGCGACGGCGTTCGGGTAGTCGAGACCGAGGGCGAGCTCGCGCTGCGGCGGCTCGGCGTCGGGATCGCGGTCGACGCGGTCGGGCGTGCGGAGCTCCGACGTGGAGATGCCGATGAGAGGTCCGGACATGCGCCCGCGGACGCTATCGGGCTCCGCGGCCGTCCGTTCCGTCGCCCGTCCAGGATGCGCGACTCGTTACCCGCACGTGACGCTCGGCACGGCCCGCTGGCGCGAGGCCAGGCCTTCGCTATGCTCGCCGGGTCAGCGGCAACTGGCGCAGATGAGGTGGGAACGACCACCGGGGAGCCGCCGACCGAAGCGAATTCGCCGCGCGCCTGGGCACTGATCCCGCATCCGCAAGCCTTCGGGCCGCGCGGCGCGCACCACCGCACCAGGAGAGAGTCCGCATATGAGCCCCAAGGTCCTCGTCAAGGAAAACGTCGGCGAGAGCGGCATCGAAACGCTCCGCGACGCCGGTTTCGACGTCGAGCTCGGGTTCGACTGGGCCGACGGCGACCTCGAGCGCCGCCTCTCCGAGTTCGACGGCATCCTGATCCGGTCGGCCACGAAGCTCACCTCGGCGGTCCTCGAGCACGCCGGCGACCTGAAGGTCATCGGCCGTGCCGGTGTCGGCGTCGACAACGTCGATGTCCCCGAGGCGAGCAAGCGCGGCATCGTCGTCGTCAACGCGCCCCAGTCCAACGTCGTCACGGCCGCCGAGCACACCGTTGCGCTGCTGCTGTCGGTCGCCCGCCACATCCCGCAGGCGCACGCCTCCCTCACCTCGGGCAAGTGGGAGCGTTCGAAGTTCAGCGGCGTCGAGCTGCAGGGCAAGACCCTCGGCATCCTCGGGTTCGGCCGCATCGGTCAGCTCGTGGCGCAGCGCGCCGCCGGCTTCGACCTGAAGGTCCTCGCCTACGACCCGTTCGTGAGCGCGGAGCGGTTCAAGGAGGCCGGCGTCCAGCACGCCGCCACCCCCGAGGAGATCTTCGCGAACGCGGACTTCATCACCATCCACCTTCCGAAGACGCCCGAGACGGTCGGCTTCCTCGACGACGCCGCGTTCGCGCAGATGAAGGACGGCGTCATCGTCCTGAACGTCGCCCGCGGCGGCCTGATCGACGAGGCCGCCCTCGGCCGCGCGATCGAGTCGGGCAAGGTCGGCGGTGCCGGCCTCGACGTCTTCCCGAACGAGCCCGTCACGGAGCACCCGCTCTTCGGCAACCCGAAGGTCGTCGTCACCCCGCACCTCGGTGCGTCGACGGCGGAGGCCACCGACCGCGCCGGCCAGCAGGCCGCCGAGCAGATCGTGCTCGCGCTCACGAGCGGCGCCGTCACCAGCGCGATCAACGTGCCGGCCGTCGCCGCCGAGGATCTCGCCACGCTCGGCCCGTTCGTGCCGCTCTCGGAGCGCCTCGGCCGCCTCGCCGTCGCGCTGAGCGAGGGCTCGAGCGTCGACGAGATCACGAGCGAGTTCCTCGGCCGCATCGCCGACCGCGACACCCGCCCGCTGTCGCTCGGCGTGCTCGTCGGTGCGCTCTCGGGGAACGCCGAGGAACACATCAACCAGGTCTCGGCCGGCTCCGTGGCCGAGGAGCGCGGCATCCGTCTCGCCACCTCGACCAACAGCCGCGCCCGCGACTTCGCGGACATCGTCCGTGTGACGGTCCGCTCCGGCGACTCGACCACCCGCGTCGCCGGCACGCTCGTCGGCGAGCGCCAGCGCCCGCACCTCATCGAGGCGTGGGGATGGCGCTTCAACGTCCAGCTCGACGATCACGTCACCGTGCTCCGCTACCGCGACCAGCCGGGCATGCTCGGCAAGATCGGCACGGTGCTCGGCGAGGCCGGCATCAACATCGTGTCCGCGGCCGTCGGCTACCGCCCGAACGGCGACGACGCCGACAACTCCGCCGTGATGGTGGTCTCCTCGGACCGCGAGGTCCCGAGCTCGGTCCTCGACCAGCTCCTGGCCTCCGACGGCTTCGAGCGCGCGCGCTCGGTCAGCTTCTCGTAGCGGCACCCCGCGTCGCGCCGGGCCCGCGGGGCCGGCGCGGCCGGGCTCGACCAACCTGGTCGACAGGGTCGTCGCGCCCGGCGCCGTGAACGGCACTCCCGCGG
>JAVHXX010000131.1:2301-9803 GCA_031119595.1 Patulibacter sp.
TCCTACCGTGACGTGCGAGGAGAGGAGAGTTCGATGATCGGGGCCATGCTGCTGCGCGCCTCCCGAAGTGGGCGCCTGCGCCGAGCCGTGGAGAGGAGCACTGTCGCGCACAAGGTGGTCGACAGGTTCGTCGCGACCTTCTCCTTGAACGGCACCCCGGCGTCGCGGAGGGCGTTCTCCATCGACTCGATGGTGCCGAGGCTCCCGTCCAGGAGCGACTTCGGCGGGGTCTTCCCGGACCGCAGCACCACGGTGAGCGCGCCGATCGACGCGTTCGCGGCGAGCAGCTTCGCGGCGAGCGCCTTGAGCTTCGGGTCCTTCGCCGCCGCCTTCTGGGCGACGGTGATCGACCGGACCACGTATTCCGACGCGTTGGCCGCGTCGGCGAGGGCTTGTTTGCGGTTCGGCGCACCCTTCTTGATCGCCGCGCGGACCGTCGGTGAGAAGAGGTTCTTGCGCGCGGTGCCGCCGGCCAGCCCGACCCGGTCGCCGACGACCTGCTTCGTCTTGGCCGTCGAGTCACCGCTGCCCGTGCCACGACCGCAGCCGGCGACCACGAATGCGAACGCGATCACGGCGGGGAGCAGGAGCGCCAGCGCGCGTGGGGGAGTGGTGCGGTCGATGGTCATGGTGCTCCGGAACAGGACGGGCGGGGCCCGACGGGGACGTGCGCGCAGTATCGCGGCGGGCGCCGATCGCGGTGCCGCCAGACCTGGCGGCATCTCGTGGTAGCCTCGCGCCATGGGCATTCGCTCGCTCGCCCCGCGTCTCCTCCTCCTTCCCCGCTAGGGGAAGCAGTTACGCCTGCGGTCGCGATAGACCGCCACGAGCCACGAAATGTCCATCTGAACCGGAGCCACAGAGCGGCTCCGCACTCCACGGAGTACCAAACCGATGTCTTCAAACGATCGCGTCCTGATCTTCGACACCACCCTGCGCGACGGTGAGCAGTCGCCCGGCATCTCGCTCAACGGCAGCGAGAAGCTCGAGATCGCGCAGCAGCTCGCCCGGCTCGGCGTCGACGTGATCGAGGCCGGATTCCCGATCGCGAGCCCCGGCGACTTCGCCGCGGTCCGCACGATCGCGCAGGAGGTCGAAGGGCCGATCATCTGCGGCCTCGCCCGCGCCCAGCCCGGCGACATCGCCCGCGCCGGCGAAGCCCTCGCGAACGCCGAGCGCCCGCGTATCCACACCTTCATCTCCACGTCCGACATCCACATCGAGCACCAGATGCGCAACACCCGCGCCGACGTGCTCGCCGGCACGCGTGCCGCGGTGTCCCAGGCGCGTGAGCTCGTCGAGGACGTCCAGTTCAGCCCGATGGATGCCACCCGCTCGGATCCGGAGTTCACCGCCGAGGTGCTCCAGATCGCGATCGAGTGCGGTGCGACGACGATCAACGTCCCGGACACCGTCGGGTACGCCACGCCCGACGAATACGGCGCCTTCCTCACGAAGCTCTACGACCTCACGCCGGGCCTCAAGGACGTGACCCTGTCGGTCCACTGCCACGACGACCTCGGACTCGCCGTCGCGAACTCGCTCGCGGGCGTGCTCGCGGGCGCGCGGCAGGTCGAGGGCGCGATCAACGGCATCGGCGAGCGCGCGGGCAACACCTCGCTGGAGGAGTTCGTGATGCTGCTCGACACCCGCGCGAAGCTGCTCGGCCTCCACACCGGCGTCACCACCCAGGAGATCGCGCGCACGAGCCGCATGATCTCCCGGATGACCGGCTACCCGGTCCAGCCGAACAAGGCCATCGTCGGTCGCAACGCGTTCAGTCACGAGTCGGGCATCCACCAGGACGGCGTCCTGAAGAACCCCGAGACCTTCGAGATCATGGATCCGCGGAAGGTCGGCCTCGACGACTCCAACCAGCTCGTGCTGGGCAAGCTGTCAGGTCGCGCCGCGCTGAAGGATGCCTTCGAGAAGATGGGCTACCAGCTCACCGGCGACCAGCTCGCAACGGCGTTCAAGCGCTTCAAGGAGATCGCCGACCGCAAGAAGCAGGTCACCGCGATGGACCTCGAGGCGCTCGTCACCGACGACCTGCGCTCCGAGGGGGTGGGCACCACGTTCGAGCTCGTCAGCTTCGACGTCACCTCCACGAGCGCGGGCACCCCGTCGTCCACGGTCACGATCGCCCTCCCGGACGGCACCGAGAAGACGGGCCACGGCTCGGGTGACGGCACCGTCGACTCGGTCTTCATGGCGATCAACGAGGCCGCCGGCGTCGAGGCGCGGCTGCGTGAGTACCGCGTCGAGGCGATCTCCGGCGGGCAGGACGCCATCGGCCACGTCTCCACGGTCGTCGAGCTGGGCAAGGTCGGCGCCGCCCTGCGGTCACAGATCCCGGGCGTGATCGCCGGCGAGCGCGCGACCGGCACCGGCACCGCCGTCGACACCGACGTCATCACGGCCTCGGCGCATGCCTATCTGCGCGGTCTCGCCGCCGCTCTGCGCGAGCTCGACCACAGTGACGAGCCGGCCGCTGCGGCCGAACCGATGCGGTAGCGATCCGCTCCGCACCCCGCGTCGGCTGACCGGCCACCGCCCGGATCTGTCCGGCGGTGGCCGGTCGTCGTTTCGAGCCGAAGTCTCAACGGCCGGTGAACAAACCCGAACGGACCGCGACTTTCGGGTCGCGTCGCGTATCTGAACAGGGGAGTCCGAAAGCGGACTCCAGTCCGCGGCGCTTCCTCGTCGCACCAGTTCAGGAGGACCAACGTGTCCGATCATCTACACCTCGAGAGCCTCGACGGCAGTGGCGCCATCCGCGAAGCAGCCGAGGCGGCGGGTGCTTTCGACTCGCCGCTCGACCGCCGTTCGGCCCTGCGCCGTGGCGCGACGGTCGCCGCCGGCGCGGCGCTGACCACCGGCTTCTTCGCGACGATGCTGTCGCCGGCCGAGGCCGCGATCGTCAAGGGGCAGCACTCCAAGACGAACGACGTCGCGATCCTCAACTACGCGCTCACGCTCGAGTACCTCGAGTCCGCGTTCTACGCCCAGGCCGTCGCGAACCTGAAGTTCACCGACCCGAACGTGCAGTTCTTCGCGCAGACGGTCGCCCAACATGAGGCCGACCACGTCGCGGCGCTCAAGAAGGTGCTCGGTTCGGCGGCTGTCGCCTCGCCGACGGTGAACTTCGGCGCCGCCGTCACCGACCAGGCGACGTTCCTGGCCACGTCGAAGGCGCTCGAGGACACCGGCGTCGCAGCCTACGCGGGCCAGGGGACGAACATCCTCCAGAAGCCCGTGCTCGTCGCGGCGCTGAGCATCCACTCGGTCGAAGCGCGGCACGCCGCGTGGGTGCGCCTGCTGCTCGGAGGCGCCGTGCCGCAGAGCACGCCGCTCAAGTCCGGCAACGGTGCTCCGGCCCCGGCCACGTTCGACGACCCGCTGACCGAGAAGCAGACCCTGCGGATCGTCACGGCCACCAACTTCATCACCGGCTGAGCCGGGCTCTTCCAGAAAGGCGCTCCACATGAGCCCCCAGAACCATTTCCCCTCCCTCGACGCGCTCGATGTCGACGGCACGGTCCGCCAGACGGCCGAGGACGCCGGCGCCCTCGATCGCCGCTCGCTCCTGCGCCGCGGCGCCCTCGTCGGCGGCGGCGCGGTGATCACCAGCGGCATGTTCGGCGCGATGCTCTCGCCCGCGCAGGCCGCGATCGTCAACGGCAAGCACTCCGCCGCCAACGACGTCGCCGTCCTGAAGTACGCGCTGACGCTCGAGTACCTCGAGGCCGCGTTCTACTCCCAGGCGCTCCTGAACATCACGTTCAAGAACGAGCAGAACCGTTTCTTCGCACGGGTCGTCGCCGCGCACGAGAAGGAGCACGTCTCGACGCTGCGCACCGTCCTCGGCCGGAAGAAGATCTCGTCGCCGACCTTCAACTTCGGTGATGCGGTCAAGGACGAGGCCAAGTTCATGGCCACCGCCCAGGTGCTCGAAGACACGGGCGTCGCAGCCTACGCAGGCCAGGGAGGCAATCTCTCCGAGCGCAAGGTCATCATCGCGGCGCTGAGCATCCACTCGGTCGAGGCGCGCCACGCCGCTTGGGCCCGGTGGCTCAACGGTGGCTTCGCTCCGGGCTCCGCGGACAAGTCCCCGGCTCCGGTGTCGTTCGACGTCGCCGTGAACGAGTCGGACACCCTCGCCGCCGTCGGTGCGACCGGCTTCATCGTGCCGTCGTCGACGTCGGCGTCGCCGAAGTAGCCCGATGCATCGTCCGGCCCGATCCCGCTCCGATTGCAGGACTTCCTGCGATCGGAGCGGGCGGAGCCGGGCGCGCCCGGGCGCTGTTCATGAACTGTGAACGCGTCCGAACCATCTTCTTACGGTCCGGTGACAACCGCCGAAAACGGCCATTCCTCCCATACGTTCGCTTCAAGTCCGCAACACCACCGATCCGGTGACCGCGGGTGGGACAACGACCAGGAGAGACATCGCATGTCCGACTACCTCAACCTCGAAACCCTCGACCCGAGCGGTGACATCCGCAACGCTGCCGACGACGCCGGCGCGTTCGACTCGACGGGCCTCGACCGTCGCGCCATGCTCCGCCGCGGTGCAGCCGCCGGTGGTGGCCTGATCGTCGCGGGCGGCCTCTTCCAGACGATGCTGTCGCCGGCTGAAGCCGCGATCTCCAAGTCGAAGAAGTCGAAGAAGAACGACGGCGCGATCCTCAACTACGCGCTCACGCTCGAGTTCCTCGAGGCCGCGTTCTACACGCAGGCCGTCGCGGGCATCCAGTTCGCCGACCCGAACGTCGGCTACTTCGCCACCACGGTGAAGTCGCACGAGGTCGCGCACGTCGCGGCGCTCCAGGCCACGCTGAAGAAGCTGAAGATCAAGGCGATCACGGCTCCGACCGTGCAGTTCGGCGACACCGTCACCGACGTCAACAAGTTCCTCGCGACCTCCAAGGTCCTCGAGGACACGGGCGTGTCCGCGTACGCCGGCCAGGTCACGAACGTGTTCCAGGCTCCGGTCCTCGCTGCTGCGGCGTCGATCCACTCGGTCGAGGCCCGTCACGCGGCCTGGGTCCGCTACCTCCTCGGCGGTGGCGCGGCGTCGTCCGGCGCGGCGAACGCTCCGGCTCCGAACATCGTCGACCCGGCGCTGACCGAGAAGAAGGTGCTCTCGGCGGTCAAGGCCACGGGCTTCGTCCCCGGCCTGTAGCCGATCATCGCGGCGCCCCGGGCGCCGCACCCTTTGCGCGGAGACGCGCATGAGGACGACGGGCCCCTGCAACGCGGGGGCCCGTCGTCGTTCTGCCTGGACCTTCGATCGAACTGGGTGGCGACAGCCGTGCGTATGCGATAACGTACGTACGCGATGACAGACACGGTCACCATCCCCGGCGACGCCGCCATCCCGACCGACGCGGCGGCGGCCCTGTCGATCGGGCCCCGCGTGCGCGCGCTGCGCGAGTCGATGGGCATGTCGCTGCGCGATCTCGCGCAGCGTTCCGGGGTGAGTGCGCCGATGCTGTCGCAGGTCGAGCGGGGCGACACCTCGCCGACCCTCCAGGTCGCGGCAAAGATCGCCGCCGGCCTGGACCTGCGTCTCAGCCAGCTGCTCCGGCTCGACGAGGGTGGCGCCGTCACCGTCGTCCGCGCCGGCGAGCGCCGTACCGGCGGCGGCTCCGGCGGGCACGACTTCGAGGTCCTCACGCCGGCGTTGCCCGGCCAGCGCCTCGAGCTCTCCCGCCATCAGCTCGCGCCCGGTGCCACCACCGGCGGCCCCGGCGACCCGCCGATGCACGAGCCGGGCAGCCGTGAGATCGCGCTCGTCGACCGCGGCGCCGTCATCCTCGAGATCGACGGTGAGCAGCACGAGCTCGCCACCGGCGACACCGTCACCTTCGACGCCGACCTTCCACACCGGTTCGTGAACGCCGGAGGCGAGCCCGCCGTGCTCCTCGCCGTGGTGAGCGCCGGCCTCCGCCGCTCCTAGCGCGCGGCCCGCGGACCCCCTTCATCCTTCCTTCGGCCCCTGCACCGGGCCGAGCCTTCGACCCACGACCCAGAAACACCCCGATGCCAACGACGCTGTTCGAGAAGATCTGGCAGGCCCACGCGGTCGCCGACGAGCTCATCTACATCGACCTGCACCTCGTCCACGAGGTCACGAGCCCGCAGGCCTTCGAAGGCCTGCGTACCGCAGGCCGCCCGGTCCGCCGCCCGGACCGCACCTTCGCCACCGCCGACCACAACGTCCCGACCGACGGCGCCACCCGCGCCGACGAGATCCGCGACATCCTCAGCCGCAAGCAGGTCGAGGCGCTGGAGAGCAACTGCAAGGAGTTCGGCGTCCCGTGCCACTCGATCGGTGCCAAGTACCAGGGCATCGTGCACGTGATCGGACCTGAGCTCGGCATCACGCAGCCGGGCATGACCATCGTCTGCGGCGACTCCCACACCGCCACGCACGGCGCCTTCGGCGCGCTCGCGTTCGGCATCGGCACGTCCGAGGTCGAGCACGTCATGGCCACGCAGACGCTCGTGCAGAAGCGCCCGAAGACCATGCGCATCAACTACGTGGGGGAGATGGGCCCGGGCGTGACCCCGAAGGACCTCATCCTCGCCACCATCGGGCAGATCGGCGTCGGCGGCGGCACCGGCTACGTCATCGAGTTCGCCGGTCCGGTCATCGAGTCGCTCTCCATGGAGGGCCGCATGACCATGTGCAACATGACCATCGAGGGCGGCGGGCGCGCGGGCATGATCGCCCCCGACGAGACCACCTTCGAGTACCTCAAGGGCCGCCCCGGCGCGCCGCAGGGTGCCGACTGGGACACCGCGGTCGAGGCATGGTCGACGCTCAAGACCGACGACGGCGCGACCTTCGACACCGAGGTCACGGTCGATGTGAACGCCATCTCCCCGATGGTCACCTGGGGCACCACCCCCGGCCAGGTCGTCGGCGTCTCCGCGACCGTGCCGGAGCCGACCACCGACCAGGACCGTCGCGCGCTCGCCTACATGAACCTCGAGCCGGGCACTCCGATCCAGGACATCAAGCTCGACCGCGTGTTCATCGGCTCGTGCACGAACTCGCGCATCGGCGACCTCCGCGAGGCCGCCGGCGTCGTGAAGGGCCGCCGTGTCGCCGACGGCGTCATCGCGATGGTCGTTCCGGGCTCGGCGCAGGTGAAGGCCGCCGCCGAGGCCGAGGGCCTCGACAAGATCTTCACCGAGGCCGGCTTCGACTGGCGCGGTGCGGGCTGCTCGATGTGCCTCGGCATGAACCCCGATGTCGCCGCGCCGGGCGAGCGCGTCGCATCGACCTCGAACCGCAACTTCGAAGGCCGCCAGGGCAAGGGCGCCCGTTCGCACCTCATGAGCCCCCGGATGGCCGCCGCGGCCGCCATCGAGGGCCACTTCGTCGACATCCGTACCTGGAACTAGGAGGCCATCATGGACCACGTCACCCAGATCCACGGACAGGTCAGCGTGCTCGACCGCGACGACGTCGACACTGACCAGATCATGCC
>JAVHXX010000132.1 GCA_031119595.1 Patulibacter sp.
GACTCGGCGATGAGCGACGCGACGTCCTGGACCTGCGGGCCGAGCTCGGCGACACCGATCGACGTCGAGACCCGGAGGTCCTTGCCCTCCATGTCGATGAGCTCGAGCGCGGCGACCGCGGCACGGGCGCGCTCGGCGAGCGCGAGGACCTCGTCGAACGACGCTCCCTGCACCACGATCGCGAGCTCCTCGCCGCCGTAGCGGGCCGGTTCGTCGCCGGTGCGGCAGCAGTCGCGGAGGGTGTCCGAGACGGCGCGCAACACGCGGTCACCGGTCTGGTGGCCGCGGGTGTCGTTGACCTTCTTGAAGTTGTCGAGGTCGAAGAGGATGAGCGCGAGCGGCGTGCCGGCAGCGGTGAAGCGCTCGGCGCCCTGCGCGAGCAGCTCCTGCATGCGACGGTGGTTCGCGAGGCCGGTGAGCTCGTCGGTGAGGGCCTGGCGGTGGAGGGTCTCGTGCCGCTGGCTGTTGCCGGCGGCGACCCCGGCCTGCTCGCACAGGTGACGGAGCAGGTCGCGCTCCTCGTCGGCGAAGGCACTGGCACGGCGCGCGAGTACGATCATGCCGTGCGCCTCGGTGTTGCTCGGCTCGGAGATCGGGCAGGCCAGCGCCCACACGCCGTCGACCATGGCGACGGTGGCGGAGCCGAGCGCCGCGGCGGTGTCTTCGGCGGCCCGCAGGGCCGGTTCGAGATCGACGTCCTCGTGGACGGTGGCGCGGCGCACGAGCTTGCGCCCGGGGCCCTGGTGCGCACTGCCGCGACCACCGTCGGCGTCGAGCGCCTCGACGGCGGCACGCGTCGTGATGGTGAGGAGGGCGTCGAGGTCGAGCTTGGAGGCGAAGGCGTCACCGATGCGGTACACGGCGATCTGCAGGCGGCTGCGCTCGCGGTGGAGGGCCTCGAGCCGGGCGTGGGCCTGGTCGATGCGCTGGTTGCGGTCCCGGGCGAGGACCGCCAGCACGGCAGCGACGCCGAGCATCGCGAGCGGCGCGGCCGGGATCGAGCGCGAGCCCGTGGCGGCGGCGCCGACGACGGCGGCGGGGGTGAGGAGCACGTCGATCGACCACACGATGCCGAGCACGCGGAGCTGCAGCTGCGGCGGGATGCCGAGCGCGAACCACTCACGGAGCGTGGCGGACCCGATCTCACCGGTGATCTGGGCGACGAACGCGACGACGTAGAGCCACCAGGCGGCCTCGTCGGGGGCGGGGTGGCCCGCGAGCACGAAGACCAGTGCCGGGCCGATCGAGTGCCAGGCGTCGCCGCCGGTCTCGACGAGTCGTTCGAGACGGGTGCGCTTGGCGAGCCAGTCGAAGACGACGGCGACGGCCAGTGCACCGAGCACGATGAGCGGCACGAAGCCCGGCGGCCCGAGCAGCAGCAGCGGAACCAGGAAGAGCTGGGTCGGGACGGCGTGGCCGGCACCGACGGGGAACTCGACGCGCGAGGCGACGGCGAAGGCGACCGCGAGCGCGAAGGTGAGTTCGGCGGAGGCGTGGGCGCGCGGCGACAGGAGGGCGAGCGCGACCGCCGCGATGACGAACGCGATGCTGATCCCGAGCTCGGCCCGGAGCTCACGCGTGCTGAGGCGCTGCTTGCGACCGTCCCAGGAGTCCTCGAGCAGTCGGTCGGCCGCGGTCGCCGCAGCGCCGTCGAGGTCGGTGACTACTGAGACCATGGGGTCTGCGAGGGAGGGTGTGGCGAAGGCTTGTGCACGCGATCGAGGGCTGGGAGCAGAGCTCTCTCCGTGTGAATCGTCAGCTGGGGCCCGAAAGTTGAACCCACGCGGCCGATTCGCGCTCTGGACACCCTCTCATGAGTGGCGGGGGATGGCCAGAACAAAATCCGGAACGGGGGCAAACCGGCCGCCACGCGGGTGTTTTCGGGCCGAGATCGACGCTCCGCCGACGCAGGGGCCGGGCGGAGCGTCGAAAGGATGGATTCCGTTGGAACGGTGTTATCCCCGGCGGTACGGATCGACCAGGATGTTGTCGATGTAGTACCCGGCGCCGAGCACGCTTCCGGGGGAGACGAACACGAGCTGCACCTGGGAGGGCTGCTGGCCGTCGATCGAGAGGTCGACCGCGAGCGGATTGAGCTGCGACGCGGTCCACTTGCCGGTGTAGAGGTTCGGGCTGATCTTCGAGGTGATCTGCGACTGGATGACCTGGCCGGCGGCGTTCTTGTACCGGACGAAGGTCGCGAGGACGCCGACGGGGCCGTTCGGCTTGAGCATGTACCGGAAGTACGGGTGGTTCGGGTCGACGCAGAACCACGGCGAGGTCACCGTGCTCGGGCCGCTCGCGAAGAACGAGTTGCCGAGGGCGATCGAGTGCGATCCGCCGGGCAGGATCCCGACGCTCTCGTTCTGGCCCGCGAGGTGCGCGTTGCTGAGGGTCCAGCCGGCGAGGGAGCCCTCGAAGTCACCGCCCGGCGCGAGCGCGTAGTCGGCCGTGTCGCCGTAGCGGGCGAAGGCCTGCGTGGTCGGCAGGTCCGGGCAGGCTGCCGCCTCGGTGGCCACCGTGGCCTTGGCCGCCGCGGAAGCCGGGAGGACGAGCGCCGCGGCGCCGAGCAGGGCGACCGGAAGGCACCGGCGGAGGGTGCGAGGAGAGCGAGGGGACACGCGCCGTTCCTTTCAAAGGGACAGAGAGTCAGAAGGCGGGGGAGGAGGACCCTAATCCGCGCCAGGTCCGGGATCGGACATCCGTCCAGTGACGCTCATCACGCTGACGGCGGGAGTCCAGGCGCCACCGTATTCAACCGGATTCCGCTGTGACCGAGTCCATCGCGAAGTCCCGAGATCTGGTCGATTTCGCCCACCGCGACGACCCATGAGAACCAGCGTCGTGACGAAGCTGGACGGCCATGTCGGAGCGCGACCGTGAAGTGTCCATGGAGGGTGACGGGGGCCGCCAGGCATGCGAACATGTGTTCGCTCCATGGTCCAGGCCGGCTCCCCGATCCCCGCTCCCTATGTGGAGCTCCACGCACACTCCGCCTACTCCTTCATGGATGGCGCCTCGTTGCCCGCGGAGCTGGTCGAGCGTGCCGCGGCGCTCGGCCATCACGCGCTCGCGCTCACCGACCACGACTCGGTCGCCGGGTCGATGGAGTTCGCCCACGCCGCGCAGGCCGCGGGCCTGCCCGCGATCCACGGCGCAGAGGTCACGGTGCGGCACGGCGACCGCACGGAGCACGTCACGCTGCTCGTCGAGCACCGCACCGGATGGCAGAACCTCTGTCGCCTCCTCACGCACGCGCACGCCCACACGCGCGACCACCCGCAGCGTCAGCGCACCGACCCGTGGGTGTCGCTCGAGCGCGTGGCCGAGCATGCGGCCGGCCTCATCTGCCTGAGTGGCTGCGCCACGCACGGCATCGAGGATCCGGCGCGGCTGGCCGTGTTGCGCGAGGCCTTCGGTGCCGACGGCCTGCGGATGGAGCTCCAGCGGCCCTTCGCCCGCGACGACCGTGCCCGGATCCGTGCGCGCCGCCGGCTCGCGGAGCGGCTCGGGGTGCCGGCCGTGGTCACCGGCAACGTCCACGCCCACGACCGTCGTCGTGCCTACCTCCAGGACGCGTTCGTGGCCGCCGGTGCGCGCCTCAGCCTCGACGCCAGCGAGGCGCGGCGTCGCGGCAACCATGCGCACGTGCTCGTGGAGCCCGCGGTGATGGCCCGCCGGTTCCACGGCCTCGACGCGGCCCTCGCCGAGACGGCCCACCTCGCGGACCGCTGCACCGCCTTCGACCTCACCCGCGACCTCGGCTACCGCTACCCCGGCGCGGAGGATCCGTCGAGGCTGGTCGCGCTGAGAGAGGCCTGCGACCAGCAGTTCGACTTGCGCTACCCGCCCGGCAGCCCGCATCGTGCCGAGGCGCAGCAGCGCCTGACGGACGAGCTCCGCATCATCGACCGCCACGGCCTGGCCGGGTTCTTCGTGCTCCACCGCGACATCCTCGAGCTCGCGCGCGAGGTCGCCGTGGAGGTGCGCGGCGTGGGCAACGCCCGTTCGCTGCTGCCGCCGGGGCGTGGGCGCGGGTCGTCGGTGTCGTCGATCGTCTGTTACTTCACGGGCCTCTCGCACGTCGACCCGATCGAGAACGGCCTCCTGCTCGGCCGCTTCCTCAACGAGGAGCTCACGGCCTTCCCCGACATCGACCTCGACTTCCCGCGCGACATCCGCGAGGTGCTCATCCCGCGGATCCACGAGCGCTACGGCCGCAGCCACACCGCGCTCGTCGCCACGCATCCGGGGTTCCGGGCCCGCGGCGCCATCCGCGAGCTCGGGGTGGCGCTCGGGTTGCCGCAGGCCGAGGTCGCGCGAGTCGCGCAGGCCTCGAACGGGTGGAGCGTCGACACCATCGAGGAGGAGGTCGACCTCGCCCTCGGCACCGGTCGCAGCCAGGAGGGGCGTTGGATGTGGCTCTGCCGGCTGGCCCGCGAGGCGCAAGGACTCCCGCGGCACCTCGGGCAGCACCCCGGCGGGATGGTCGTGTCGACCGAGCCGATGCTCGATTGCTGCCCGATCGTGCCGACGGCGATGGAGGGCCGGCAGGTGCTCCAGTGGGACAAGGACTCCTGCAGCGACGCGGGCTTCCTGAAGATCGACCTGCTCGGGCTCGGGATGCTGTCGTGCGTCGAGCGGTGCGTCGAACTGATCTCGAGCGTGCGCGGGGAGCAGATCGATCTGTCGCGGATCGACTTCGACGACCAGGAGGTGTTCGGGGCGATCCAGCGCGCGGAGACGATGGGGGTGTTCCAGGTCGAGTCGCGCGCGCAGATGGGGTCGCTGCTGCGCACCCGGCCCGAAAACCTCGACGACCTCACGGTGCAGGTGGCGATCGTGCGGCCGGGGCCGATCCAGGGCGGCGCGGTCAACCCCTACATCGAGCGCCGTCAGCGGATCCGCGCGGACCCGGCCTACGAGATCCCGTTCGAGCATCCGTCGCTGAAGGACTCGCTCGGGGAGACGCTCGGCACGATCATCTTCCAGGACCAGGTCCTCGAGGTCGCGCAGGCCTTCGCCGGCTACACCGCGGGGCAGGCCGAGTCGCTGCGGCGGGCGATGAGCCGCAAGCGCAGCGAGGCGGCGCTGCGTGCGCACCAGGGCACCTTCGTGCGCGGGGCGCTCGCCACCCACGACGACGTCACCGCGGAGCTCGCCGAGGAGATCTTCCGCAAGGTGCTCGGCTTCTCCGGGTTCGGGTTCCCGAAGGCCCACTCGGCGGCCTTCGCGGTGCTCGCCTACCAGTCGACCTGGTTGCGCGTGCACTTCGGCCCCGAGTTCCTGTGCTCCCTGCTCGACGAGCAACCGATGGGGTTCTACCCGCCCGACACGCTCGTGCACGAGGCCCAGCGGCGCGGCATCCAGGTGCTCGCGCCGGAGATCAACGAGAGTCAGGTCCACTGCACGATCGAGCCCGCCCGGGTGGTCTCCGGGCAGCGCGCGCCCACACACGCGAGCGCCGTGCGGATCGGGCTCGGCTACGTGCTCGGTGTGCGCGAGGCCGACGTGGCTGCGCTCGTGCAGGAGCGGGAGCGGGGTGGGACCTACCGCTCGCTCGACGACCTCGCCGCGCGCGCCGGGGCGGGGCGTGCCGCGCTCGAACAGCTCGCGTGGTCCGGCGTGTGCGACCGGCTCGCAGGTGGCGATCGCCGCCAGGCACTCTGGCAGCTCGGCGTCGCCGCGCCTGCGCTGAAGTCGCGCGGCGCCGTGCAGCTCGCACTCCCGCTCGACCTCCCGGCTGCGCCACCGCTCGCCGCCCTGAACCGGTGGGAGTCGATGCTCGCCGACTACGCCACGACCGGCCTCACCACCGGCACGCATCCGCTCTCGATCCTGCGCCGCCGGCTCCAGGAGCGGCGCGCCGTCACCAGCGACGACCTCACCCGCATGCCGCACGGCTCGCAGGTCACCGTGGCCGGGTTCGTCGTCGCGCGGCAGCGGCCGGGGACGGCGAAGGGCGTCACCTTCATGCTCCTCGAAGACGAGACCGGCACCACGAACCTGATCGTCTCGCCGCAGATCGCGGACCGGCACCGGCTGCTCGTGCGCTCCGAACCGCTCATCCTCGCCCGCGGTCGCCTGGAGCGCCACGCGGCGGCCGGCGGCCAGGTCAACATCGTCGTGCAGTCGCTGGAGAGCATCGCCTCCGACCTTCAGCCGGCGCGGCGTGTCGTCGAGACGATCCCCCTCGAGGCCGGCATGGCCCGCAAGCAGGAGCAGCAGGCGCGGCGCCTGCCGTCGGTGGTCCCCGAGCCGGACGAGGCTGCGGCGCGGGCCGCGATGGCCAAGCTCGCGGTCGGCGGTGCCCACCCGGAGGAGGGGGAACACGTCGACGTCAGCGACTTCCGCACCGTCGCCCCGCCCGTGATGTCGTTCGCGCAGGGGCGCCGCCGCTGAACTCCCGAGCGGACACTCCGGATCGGTTCGACCGGAATCCCCCGCACCGGGAGGGGCAGGGTCGGCGCAGGCGCCTCGCGGCCGCGCGATCCGTAGCCTGGTGGCGTGTTCGTCGCCGTCTTCATCGTGCTGTGGCTCGCCGTCATCTCGGCAGGCTTTGCGATCTACGGCGTCCGACCGCGAGGCCCCGGGGTCAAGTGGTCGTGGTGGGTGGCGCCGGCCTTCGTCTTCGCCGCACTCGGCCTGGGCGTCGGCATGCCGACCCTCGCCCTCCTCTACAGCCACGGTCCTCGGTTCCGGACCTCGCAGGACGGCCTCGTCCTCGACAAGCAGCAGCTCCAGGGCCGCACGATCTTCGCCTCGGTCTGCAAGAAGTGCCACACCCTCGGCGACGCCGAGGCGACCGCCACGATCGGTCCGAACCTCGACCTGCTGAAGCCGAGCACCTCGCTCGTCGTCGATGCCGTCGAGCACGGGCGCGCCCGCGGCAACGGGCAGATGCCCGAGATGCTCGTCGACCACGCCGGGGCGGAGGCCGTCGCGGCCTACCTGCAGCGCGTGGCCGGCCACCCGCCGCAGTAGCGGCGCCGGCCGCGGCGCGCGGAGCCCCCGAAATCGACGTCCTCGCGCTGCACCCGCAGAGCGCTCCTCGAGGCCGCGTCGCCCCGGCGCCGTGCCGCCCCGGCGTCGCCTGCGGACGAACGGCTGGCTGCAGCCGCGCCCGTTCGCACGCGATCGTGCAGCGCACACTGGCGCGGAGGCGCTCCGTGCTCGAACCGCCGTCTGGGGCGGAATTGCAGTTCCCCGGCAACCGGTGTGACTGCGATCACCGATCCGTCCGGGGCCTGATGCAGGATTGGCTGCAACAGGAGGACTTGGACTTGCTAGTTTCGTCGAGCCGAATTCGTCGCCGCTAGGCGGCGAAGCGGGGGACCCACCTTCCCTCACTCGGGGCGAATCGCGCTGATGCGCGTAGCGGCGTATCTCAGTCGCGAGCCCGTCAGCTCACCTCGCAGGCACCACACCGCACGATGGATCACTTCACGAGCACCGAGAACGCCCGCCCCTGGTGGGAAGACGTCGCGCATCTGCGTGGCGACGATGCGCCGACCCCGCGTCGCGCGCCCGCCCTGGCGACCTCCTCGCACGACCTGCTCCTCACCGACGCGCCCGTCCGTGACGAGTACGCCACGTCACGTTCCTCCGACGACCTCTCGCTCGACGAGTACACGTCTCGCCGCAGCCGCATCGGCGAAGAGCCCCGCGACCGCTCGCGCGCCGCGCGCCGCGCACCGTCCGGCCGTCGCGCCGACCGCGCCCGCAGCGACTGGTTCACGCAGGAGGCCTCGACTGCCGGCCGTCGCACGAAGCCCCGCGTCGACCCGACCCGTCCGGCCCGCCCGCGTGCGACGCTCGTCGACCTCTCGCCCGACCACGCCTTCATGCGGCGCGCGCAGCAGGTCCGCCGCCGTCCCGGCGAGCGCCCCACGGTCACCATCACCGGCCGCCCGGACGCGGCCCTCCCGCCGCAGGTCCGCGAGCCCGAACGTCGCAAGGCCCGCCGCACCCGCGAGCAGGCGTCGGCGCTGATCTCGAGCCCGGATCGCCTGATCCTGTGGGCCGTCGCGCTCGGCCTGCTGATGATCCTCGCGTCGATCGGCACGGCCCAGGCCGATGCCGCCACGCCGCTGACGCTCCTCCGGTAGCTCCCGGCCGATAAGGTCGCCCCATGGGCACCGACGCACAGCAGGTTGAAGCCGTCCTGCAGACCGTCGCCGAGCGCGACGTCCGCTTCATCCACCTCTGGTTCACCGACATCCTGGGCCAGCTGAAGTCGTTCGCGATCAACGCCGACCGACTGCAGGAGGCGTTCGACCAGGGCATCGAGTTCGACGGCTCGTCCGTCACCGGCTTCAATGCCGTCGAAGAGTCCGACATGGTCGCGCACCCGCAGGCCGACACCCTCGCCGTGCTGCCCTGGCGCCCGAACGAGGCCGCCGCCGCCCGGCTCATCTGCGACATCACCACGCCCGCCGGCCACGCCTACGAAGGCGACTCCCGCCACGTGCTGCGCCGCGCCATCGAGCGCGCGGAGCGGCTCGGCTTCGACGGCGTCCGCCTCGCCGCCGAGCTCGAGTACTACCTCTTCGCCGAGGCCGGTTCGACCCGCACCCTCGACTCCGGCGGCTACTTCGACCTCACCACCATGGACGCCGGCAACGACGTCCGCCGGTCGACGGTCCTCGCACTCGACCAGCTCGGCGTCGAGGTCGCGGCGAGCCACCACGAGTCCGGGCCGAGCCAGCACGAGATCGCGATCGTCTCCCCGGACCTCCTCAGCGCCGCCGACGACATCATCACCACCCGGATCACGGTCAAGGAATACGCCCTCGCGGCCGGCTGGCACGCGACCTTCATGCCGCGGCCCCTGTCCGACGAGAACGGCTCCGGGCTCCACATGGACCAGATCCTCCTCAAGGACGGCGAGAACGCCTTCGTCGACCCCGCGAACCCGCGCCGCCTCTCCGAGGTCGGCCGCCAGTTCATCGCCGGCCAGCTCCGGCACGCACCGGAGATCTCGATCCTCCTCGCGCAGTGGGTCAACTCCTACAAGCGCCTCGTCCCCGGCTACGAAGCCCCCGTCTGGGTCGCCTGGTCGCAGCGCAACCGCTCCGCGATGATCCGCGTCTCCGGCCTCGAGCGCGCCGGCTCGAACGGCCCCCGCGTCGAAACGCGCTCCGCCGATCCGGCCTGCAACCCGTACCTCGCGCTCGCCGCCCTCCTGCACTCCGGCCTGAACGGCATCGAAGGCGGCTACGAACTTCCCGAGCCGATGGAGCGCAACCTCTACCACGCCGGCGGCGAAGAACGCCGCCGCCTCGGCATCCAGCAACTCCCCGAGAACCTCAACGACGCCCTCGCCCTCGCCGAGGACTCCGAGCTCATGCTCAACATCCTCGGCGAACACATGCTCAACCGCTTCGTCGAACTCAAGCGCAACGAGTGGGAGCAGTACCGGGTCCAGGTGCACCGGTGGGAGCTGGATCGGTACTTGCCGATCCTGTAGAGGCTTGGGTGGTCGGGGCGGCTCTGGTTCGGGTCGGCCTTCGGCCTCGGGTTGGGCCTTCGGCCCGTTTTGACTTGGGTGCAAGTGTCGATTTGGTCGGGGCGGGGTGCTCCTCGGGAGGGCGGGCCGTGCAGCAGACCCGGGCCCTTCTGGCTGTCCTATTCGGCGGGGAGCCGGGCCGCTGCCCTCCCGTGAATCACCCCGCCCCGACGCTTTGACAGCCACTCGGTCCTAGGAGCGGGCTGGGGTTGCAACCCAGGCGTGGGCGATGGCGTGGTCGGGACGCCGCCCCGATTGGTGGGTGTCTTCTCGAGGCATGGGACGTT